>CAZAIE010000868.1:0-3734 GCA_964485035.1 uncultured Myxococcaceae bacterium
GGGGCGGGGTCGCGGGCGGTGCCGCCGGCTCGCGCCAGCCGTGGAGGAAGAGCAGCCCGATGCCCGCCAGGATCGCGAGGTCCGCGACGTTGAAGATGCCGGTGCGCAGGCTCCCCACGCCCAGGTTCATGAAGTCCACGACCCGGCCGTCGTTGGTCGCCCGGTCGAGCCAGTTCGAGAACCCGCCGCCCAGCACGAAGGCCAGGCCCGCGACCTGCGAGGCGACCAGCTTGCGGCCGAGGACGAGGTAGACCGCGATGCCCAGCAGGATGAGCCCCACGCCGCCGGTGAGCAGCCAGAACCGCAGCTCCTCTGGCAGGCGGGCTCCCAGCGAGAGGAAAGCGCCGGAGTTCTCGGCGTAGCGCAGGCGGACCGTGTCCCCAAGCCACGAGTAGCCGGGACCGTCGGCCAGGGTGGAAGTGGCGAGCTGCTTGGTCGCCTGGTCGCACCCGACCGAGGTGCCCAGGAGCACGAGCACGAGGAGCAGGCGACGGGGGAGCGACATCGGTGCCTCCAGGGTGGCTCCTGCAACGACCAGACGGACGCCTCCATTCCTACCCGGGTTCTGCGAAACCCTCTACCTCCGCCGCGAGGACTGCCCCAACGAGGGACGCCCACGAGTCGGGCTTGACCGGGCCCGGCGCGCTCGCGAGCATCCACCGCCATGGACGGGAACGAGAGGTCGAAGGTGCTGGTCACCGGGGCTTTCGGGCACATCGGACAGCACGTCCTCAGGTCTCTGATGGAGCGGGGCATCCCAGTGCGTGCCTTCGACCGACCCGGCCGTGCGACACGTCGAGCGGCGCTCACGTTCGGGTCCGGCGTGGAGCCTTTCTGGGGGGACGTGCGCAATCCCGACCAGGTTGCCCAGGCGGTCGAAGGCGTCGAGGCGGTGCTCCACCTCGCCTTCGTCCTGCCACCCGCGAGCGAGCGCGACCCCACGACGTCCCAGGAGGTCAACGTCGGTGGCGCGAGGAACCTGCTCGCGGCGATGGAGGCCTCGCCCCGGCCCCCACGGCTCGTGTGCGCCTCGACCTATGCCCTCTACGGCGAGACCCGCGGCCAAGAGGAGCTGCTGACCTCCGAGAGCCGGGTCGACCCCGTGAGCCACTACACCCGACAGAAGGTGGAGGTGGAGGGCCTCGTGCGCGCCTCCCGCCTGCGCTGGTGCCTGCTGCGGCTGGGGGCGGTGCTCTGCGCCGACTGGATGCTGCGCAGCCGGATCGACCCGCTGATCTTCGACCTGCCCCATGACAGCCGCCACGAGTTCGTCCACACCGAGGACGTGGCGCGGGCCTTCGTGAACTGCCTGTCGTCCGACGAGGTGTGGGGCAGGACCCTGCTCATCGGCGGGGGCCCCTCGTGCCGGCTGCGCTACCTCGACCTCATCAACCGGTCGCTCGGCGCGTTGGGCATCCCCGAGCTGCCGTCCTCGGCCTTCAGCCGCCAGACGCGGCAGGGGGGAGGCTGGATGCAGACCGAGGAGAGCGAGCGGCTGCTTCGCTACCAGCGCTGGACCTTCGATGCCCACTTGGAGGACATCCGGCGCAAGGCCGGGGTGCGCGGGTCTCTGGCCAGGGCTTTCGGCCCGCTGGTCCGCTGGTACCTGCTGCGGCAGTCCCCGTACCTCGGGTCGTCTACATCTGCTTGATCTTGCGGGGAGAATCGATGGAGTCCCGACGGGCTTCACTCCCCACGAGCCTGCCGGGTCCAGTGATCACTTCGCGGGCGGCTGGCAACCAACGGTCGTGCGAGGCGTTCTCGCTGGCAGCAGTCGAAAGGGAGTCGCGCCGTGTCCCTGTCAGGTTCGATGCCCAGTGCACCTTCCCCCCAGCACTCGGTCCCCGAGGTCCTGCTGCGGTGCCTGCTGGAGCGCCTGGCCGAGGACGACGTCGAGGCGCTGGACGAACTCTACCGGCTGACTCGCGAGGAAGTGGCTCGCACCCTCCATCAACTCACCGGGCAGCGCACGGGGCTGCAGCGCCTGGTCACCCACGTCTATCTCGCGCTGGGCAGGGAGCTCGACCCGGACCAGGACTCGTCGTTGCGGCAGGAGCTGCGACGGCGCTGCGTCCAGGTCGCCACGCGCGAGCTGGGCCGCTGGCGGCGCGAGGAGCCGGACGGGAGCGACGCGCTCTCGACCCTGCACCGCGCGCTGGCCACCACGTCGGACCGGGCGCGCATCGCCTTCGTGTTGGCTCACGTGGCAGGTTGGAGCGTCGAAGAGATCGCCGCGGCGACCGACGACGAGCCGCGGACGGTGACGGCGTTGCTGGTGGAGGCCCGGGTGGTGCTCACCCGGGCCCTGCAGTTGCACGAGGAGAGGTCATGAGCCACGACACCGCGAGCCTCTGGGGGCTGCTGTCGCGCGAGCTGGACGAGGGTGATGCGAGGAGGATCCAGGTGCACCTCGGCGAGTGCCCGGACTGCCGCGGGGAGCTGGCGCTCATCCGCTCGGCGCGAAGCCTGGCGGGGGCAGCTGCGGTTGCCCTCCCGGCCGTCGAGTGGACCGAGGTCGATCGCGCACTGGAGGCCTTCCTCGAGGGCCGCACCCGCCGGTCTGCGGGCCTGGAATCCTCCCGCTGGAGGTTCGCCATCCCGGCGGCCCTGCTGCTGCTCGCCGTGGCGGCCGTCGGTGCGAAGTGGCTGCCCTCCACGGCGCTGGCGGCACCGGGGCGGGGCGTGCAGCTCGCGATGGTCCCGGCAAACCCTGCCGAGCCCGAGGGCGCCAAGGTGATCAAGGCCGTCAACGCGGTCCGTGCCAAGGACGGCCGGCCGCTCATCGACGGCGCCTCGGTGGTGGCGGGGGAGTCCATCCGCGTGGGGCGCGGCGGCAAGGCGCTGCTGGTGCTGCCCGAGGGCAGCCGGTTGCGCGTGGGCGGCGAGTCCCAGCTCAAGCTCGAGCGGGCGACGACCGAGGACATTGGCTTGAACCTGCTCGCCGGACGCGTGGCGATCCAGGGCAGCAGGGAGCCGCGCAACAGCTTCGAGGTGAAGCACGGCCAGTTCGTGGCGCGGGTGATGAGCACCACGCTCGGCATGGCGGTGGTGAAGGGCGGAGTGGAGGTCGCGGTCAACGAGGGCCGCGTCCACGTCGAGCGGCCGAACGCCCTCCCGACCATCGTGGCCGAGGGGAAGCGCATCCTGTTCCCGACCGCGACCAACCGCACGACCACCCTCGCCCTGAGCGCCGAGAACAAGGCCGAGTTCGCTGAGGTCTACGCAGCGCCGGTGAAGCGCGAGACCGCGGTGGCTGTGGCCGAGGCGAAGCCGCAGGAGGAAGAAGAGCAGGAGGAGCCGAGGCCGGTGCGGCTGCGCGACGAAGGGCTGCGCCGCGCCGAGCTTCCTGCCATCGACCCGAGGTGGGTGCCCGAAGAGCTCCCTCCTGGCCCGCGGATGGCGGAGAGCGAGTTCGCTCCGTTTCCGAAGTCCTCCCCGACTCGCGTCAGCGCCGCGCCCGAGGTCGCCCCACTCACGCCGGTCTCGAGCGCTGACGATTGGGCAGCCGCACCCCGCGCACAGCCCGTGAAGGTGGCGTCCGCGGCAGCGATGCCGTTGGTCATCCCCCCGCTCGCGCAGCCCGCTCCCGAGGAGCCCGCGCCGGTGGTCGTGGCGCCCGCGCCGACCCGTCCGGCCCCGCGGCCTGCGCCGGTTCCCGTGCCCGCGAACGCCAAGCTGGCCTCCAAGCAGCCGGCGATCGCGCTGCCGGCCGAGCCAGCGCCCGAGCCGAAGGC
>CAZAIE010000869.1:0-3715 GCA_964485035.1 uncultured Myxococcaceae bacterium
AGCCGCGGAACGAGCGGCCCTCCTCGGCGAGCCGGCGCTGCAGCGAGCGCGGGCTCAGTCCCAAGGCCCGCGCGGCGTCCTCCTCGGCGACCGGGCGCTCGCGATCCAGCCGGTCGCCCAGCCAGGCCTCGAGCCGTTCGACCACCGAGCGGGCGCCAGCGCCCTGCACGGTGACGTGGCCGGTCGCGTAGCGCACCAGGTCGAGCAGCGCCGGGTCGTGGGTCGCGAACGGAGTCCGGAAGGCCGCCTCCGGCACCTCCAGCCCGTTGAACTCCTCGTCGTAGCGGACCGGGCAGCCGGCCCAGCGGCGCATCGCCCCGGCCCACGGCGGCGCAGGGTGCTGGAAGCAGTAGGCCGATGGTCCGAAGACCCCGCCCAGGAGCCGCCGGCAGAGGGCCGCCACCGTGCCCACCACCGCCGCCTCGCTCTGAGGGATGAGCGGGTCGCCGAGCGGGTGGCGCCGGTAGCCGAAGGCCCGGCGGTCGGTGAGCCGCAGCGTCACCGGCTCGGTGTCCGCGTCGAAGAGCAGCCGCAGGTCCGCGGCGATGGCCGCCCAGCCGGTCTCGAGGTCGGGGCTGCTCACCAGCAGGTAGAAGAACGGCCCGGGACGGATGTGCTGCGCGAGGTGGATGCCGATCAGCTCGTCGCCGCTCAACTGCTCCAGGACCGACCAGAAGCGCTGCACCGCGGCGGCCGGCACGTGCTCGTCGAGGGGGTGGCGCCCCGGGTCGATGCCCAGCGCCTCCTCGAGCGGCGCTCGGGGCAGGCCCTGCAGCACCGCGGCGTCGATGACCGCGCGCAACGCCGTCGAGGTGCCTGTTCCTCCCATGACCGGAGACTGTCGGCCAGCCCTGCGCGGGGAGTCAACCCGCCGCGTGTGAAGGTGCCGCTGGCGCGAAGTGCCACGTCTCTGGCGGCCTGGGCGCTCGGTGCGAGCAGAGAGTGCGATGGCCCGCGGTCGCGTCGGCCGCCCCAGCCCGGAGCAAGGACATGGCGTCCGAGAGCGACCTGCTGTCCTCGCGTCCCCCGGAGCCCGGCTGGCAGGCGCGCCTCGCCGAGGTGCTGGGCGCAGGCCTGGACGCCCCCCAGCGGGACGCGCTGTGGACCTTCGCGCAGTCGCGGGACGGCGGGCCCGCGGCGCTCCTCGCGAGCTTCGCGCACCCCCGCCTCGGGCCGGCGCTGCGCGTCATCCACCGCGAGCCAGCGAGCGCCCTCCTCGCGAGCCGCCTCGCGCGCCTCTCCGGGCTGTCGCGGACGCTGTTCTTCGCGCGCTTCTTGGACGAGACCGGTGAGACCCCTTCCTCCTACGTGAGCCGGTGGCGCGTGCACCTGGCGGCGAGCTTTCTGCGCGTGCAGGACGAGCGGCTGGACCTGCTCGCGGTGCGCGTGGGCCTCTTCGACGGCTCCGCGCTCACCAAGGCCTTCCGCCGCAACACCGGCCTCAACCCCGGCGCGTACCGGCGGCTGCACCGGCGGCCGGTCGGCCGGGCCAGCGCCGCGTCCGTGTTGCCCCCTGGTGCGTTGTCCGCGAGTCCGTAAGTGCACGCGCGACGCGGACGCGCCGAAACCCCGGGCCATCCGCGCTGACAATCCCGTCACCTTCACTCCGAGGAGATTCCATGGCCCCCGTCGCCGCAGTCGGTTCGAGTCCTTCCCCAGTCGTCCCGGCCCCTCAGGCACCATCGTTCGAGCAGGTGAGGGCGGGGGCGCTCCTGCGGCGGGGCCAGGCGGGCGCGTCGGTGACCGCGCTGCAGCAGGCGCTCACCGCGCGCGGCTACGGGGTGCAGGCCACCGGCCAGTTCGGGCCCACCACCGAGGGCGTGGTGAAGCGGTTCCAGGCCGAGCACGGCCTCGTCGCCGACGGCGTGGTCGGCCCGCTCACGCTGGAGCCGCTGGTGCCGCGCGCCCCCGCGGCGCCGCAGGCTCCGGCGTGGGAGGACGTGCGCAGCGGCGCGGTGATCGAGCGCGGGCAGCAGGGCGCGTCGGTCACGAAGCTGCAGCAGGCGCTGACCGCGGCCGGCTTCGGCGTGCAGGCGACCGGCCAGTTCGGGCCGACCACCGAGGGCGTGGTGAAGGACTTCCAGCGGGCCCGCGGCCTCACGGTCGACGGCCGGGTGGGGCCGCAGACGCTGCGCGCGCTGGAGACGGGGGCCTCGGGGCCGACCCCGGGCCGGGCGATGGCGACGCCGGTGCTCTGCCAGCACGTCTCGGGGAGCTACCCGGGTGGCTACTGCGCCATCACCGCGCTGCGATGACCCTGCGGCTGGAGGGGAAGGCCGACCCGGGCGCGGACGCGGTGGCCCTGGGCGGCAGCCACCCGTACACGCCGGGCAGCGGCTCGAGCGGCAGCCTGCTCGCGGCCAGGGCCCGGGAGCTGGGACTGCCCAATGCGCGGTACACGACCACCGGGAGCCTGGAGGACATCCAGGCCCAGCTGGCCAAGGGCCACGCGGTGCCCATCGGCGGTGAGGGGCGGTTTCGTGGGACCGCGGCGGACGGCACGGTCTGGGACCACCCGTACCAGGGCGGCGGCCACTGGATGACCGTGGTGGGGCACGACGCCGCGACCAACCGCTACGTGGTGAACGATCCGGATCGCGGGATGCGGTTCTATGTCACGGCCTCCGACTTCCAGCGCTTCTTCCTCCCGGACGGCCCCAGCAGCGCCTGGATGCTCACGTACTGAATCCAAGCCCAGGTCTGGAGCCCCGTCCCGCGCGGGACGCCCGCCGCCACAGTGCGCTTGGCGTGGCGCCTCGGGCCAAGTGAATGGCGTGTGGAGCCCGAGGCTCGCCGCTAGCGTCGCCCCAGCCTGCCGCCCGAGCGCGCGTCCGCTCGGCTCCTCTCTCGTGGGGTCCCCATGGTCGTCCGCCCGATGCTGGTGCTGCTCGGAGTCCTCTTCGCCGCAGGCTGCGCGAAGGAGACGTGTCCGACGTGCCCGGAGTGCAAGCTCACCTGTCCCGAGGCGAAGGACTGCCCTGCCTGCAACTGCGCCGCGGCCCCGGCCTGTCCGGAGTGCAAGCTGAGCTGCCCGGAGAGCCCTCCGGCGCCCGGGCCGGCCCTGCTCACCACGTACGCGGACCTGTACGAGGCGCTCCGTGAGGGCCGCAACGTCCGCGCGGTCCTCGACTACAAGAAGTGCACGCTCAATGGCGCTCCCGGCCCCGCAGCCGTCGGCGCCATGCCCATCGACGTGTTCGAGTGGTTCGATGCCGGCGTGGTCGGCAACCCCCGCGCCTACCTCGCCTGCTCCTCCACCAAGCTCATCAAGCTGGGCACGAACTACCGCTACAACTACGCCAAGGTGCGCGTCAGCGACGACGGGGCGGTCACCGTGGACGCCGAGTACGTGACCCCCGCGGACTTCACCACCGCGATGCGCGAGGTCTTCACCTGCAAGCTGTCCAAGGACGCCGCCGCGCTCGAGGGCGCGACGTTCTGGCAGCTCTGAACTACCAACGTTCGAAAGCTTCTCGGGCCGAGAAGCTTTGTGGTGCACCACAGCAGGCGGCCAACGGGTCGTGAGGCCTGCTCTCGACCCTCAACTCTCGACTCTCGACCGCGGCTCCGCCGCTCGATGGTCGTCACGAGCACTTCGGTTGCGGCGGAGCCGCGCTGAGAAACCGGGCGCGACCAGCGTCCCAGGAGCCCGAGATGCGATCCCCCATCCGCTTCGTGTGGGTTCCAGCCGCGGTGGCGCTGGCTGCCCTCGCCG
>CAZAIE010000870.1:0-3706 GCA_964485035.1 uncultured Myxococcaceae bacterium
GAAGACGCACGTCGGCGCGCCCTTCAGGACGCACTGGGTGTGGGTGCAGCCGGCCGCCCTCTCTCCCGCCGCGTGGAGGACCCCGAGCACCCCACCCGCGATCACCTCGCAGTAGAGGGGGTGGACCGGGTCCAGGTCGTGCACCTCGAGGACGCCGCGGCGCGGTCCCGTGAGGGTCATGGTCATGCGCCCCCCTCGGATGATCTTCATCCACACGTCGGTCGCACGCTGGACGACCGCGCCGGTGTTCATGAGGCGCATCAGGGTCTTGTAGACCTTCGAGACCGCGCGGTTCAGGTTGTACTCGCCGATGATGCGCCCCGCCTCGAGGTCGCCCCCGAAGTGGACCCCGATGATGGCCAGGTCGACCTCGAGCAACTTCGGCAGGGGAATCCAGTCCACGGCGCTGGCGGTGCGCAGCAACCGGGCGGTCTCGGGATTCAGCGTCTGGAGGACCTTCTGGAAGCCCACCTCCCCAAAGCGCTCCTCGAGGAACGCCTGGCGGTTGATGAAGGACAAGCCCTTGATTTCTGGAGGTGCGCGCATTGGAGCAGATGTAACGGAGAGGGACCCGCGGGGCCCGGAGCCCGTTCGGGGCGAGCAACCGGGCCGTTGGTTTTCCGACTCTTCGGATTCGACTTCGCCCGGCGCTGCGCTTCCCTCCGGGCCGAAGTCTGCCCGAGGTTCCCCGGGGCCGCCAGTTGTGTTACCACTCCCGCCCTTTTCCGAACCCAGGAGACCTCCATGTCCGGCCACAACCGATGGTCCAAGATCAAGCGGCAGAAGGCCGCGATGGGGAACACCAAGGGCAAGCTGTTCTCCAAGCTCATCAAGGAGATCACCGTCGCGGCGCGCATGGGCGGCGGGGACCCGGAGGGCAACGCCCGGCTCCGGTCGGTGCTCGCGGAGGCGAAGGCCGGGAACATGCCGTCGGACTCCATCACCCGGGCCATCAAGAAGGGCACTGGCGAGCTGGAGGGCGTGAACTACGAAGAGGCGGTCTACGAGGGGTACGGCCCCAACGGCGTGGCGATGATCATCGAGTGCATGACCGACAACAAGAACCGCACCGCCGGGGACGTCCGCGCCATCTTCTCCAAGGGCGGCGGGAACATGGGCGAGTCCAACTCGGTGAAGTTCATGTTCGACCGCAAGGGCGTCATCCTCGTCGCGCAAGCCACCGAAGACGCGCTGATGGAGGCCGCGCTAGAGGTGGGCGCGCTGGACGTGCTGAACCACGGAGAGGACGGGTTCGAGGTCCGGACCGAGCCGAACGAGGTCCACAAGATTGCCGCGGAGTTGGAGAAGAAGGGCTTCAAGCCCAGCGAGGCCAAGGTCGCCTACCTGCCCCAGACCACCGTGAAGCTCGAGGCCGACAAGGCTGCGAAGATGCTCAAGCTCATGGGCATGTTCGAGGACAACGACGACGTCCAGAACATCCACGCGAACTTCGAGATCGACGAGAAGGTGATGGAGCAGCTCGCGGCAGCCGAGGAGTAGGCAGTCCGCACACGGGGGAACACGGAGTCAATCCATGCGCCCGACAACCCTCGCGGTCGCGCTGCTCGTGGTCCTTGCTGGCCCGGCGCGCGGCCAGAGCAGCCAGCCCAGCCCCACCCGTCCCAAGCGCCTGGTGGTGCTCGAGACCAGGGCTGTGGGCCACGTCGAACCCAAGACCATCGCCGGCGTCTCGGCCTACCTCGCGAGCGAGGCCGCCAAGTCTGGCGTCCGCGTGCTCGCTCCCGCCGACGTGAACGCCGTCCTGGGGGTGGAGAAGCAGAAGGCAATGCTGGGCTGCGCTGACGAGGCGTGCCTGCTCGAGCTGGGCGGCGCCCTGGGCGCGGAGTACCTGCTCGCCTCCGAGATCTCCGAGTTCGGCGGGGAGTGGCTGCTCAACGCCTCGCTGCTGGAGACGCGGACCTCGAGATCGCTCGCCCGCGCCACGCGCCGCGCCCCGGAGCAGCGCGACCTGCTCGCGCTGGTCCCGGTGGTCGTCGGCCACGTCCTCCAGCCGCTGACCGGAGCACCTGCCCCGGCCGAGCCGGTGATCGTCCGTCCGCCGCCACGCCGGACGCTAGGCCTGGTCCTCGACGTGGGCGCGGTGGTGGTGGCCGCTGCCGGCGGCGTCTGCCAGTTCGCGTCCGTCCAGGCCTGGGAGGACGCCAAGCGCCTGGGGAACGAAGGCAAGGACTACCCCGGGTTCAAGGCGGCCAAGGAGCGCTCCGACAACACGCTCATCGCCGCCGGCGCGCTCTACGGTGCGGGGGCCATCGCGCTGGGGGTGGGCCTGTACTTCACCTTTGCCGGCGGCTCGTCCACGCCTCCGGTCGCCTTCGTCCCCGCCCCCGGAGGCGGAGTGATCGTCGCGGGAGGGAGCTTCTGATGCGCGCCTCCCTCGCACTCGCCCTCACTCTCCTCGCCGGCTGCCGGACCGGCGACGCCGTGTGGAACGGCGGCGACTTCTGCACCATCGACGGGACGAGCTACGCGCCCAAGGACCCCAACCCGGACAACGCCTGCCAGGCCTGCGACCCCGAGAAGGAGACCATGGCCTGGTCGCCTGCGGGCGAAGGCACGACCTGCGGCGAGGGGAAGAAGTGCTACGGCGGAGCCTGCTCGACCTGTCCGGCCGACTCGGTGCTGATCCCCGCGGGCGAGTTCGACAACTTCGCGCCCAAGCACGTCAAGGTGCAGGCGTTCTGCATGCAGCGGACGGAGGTGACCGTCTCCGCATACCAGGCGTGCCTCGAGGCGAAGGCGTGCGCGCCCAGAGGGACGAAGGCCGGATGCAATGGCGGCAGCTTGCCGAACCACCCGGCGAACTGCCTGACCCTCGCCGAGGCCAAGGCGTACTGCACCTGGCTGCAGCGCCGGCTGCCCACCCTGGACGAGTGGGAGTACGCGGCCAAGCGGGACAACGCGGGGCCCTACCCATGGGGCACGGCGGCGCCCTCGGACGCGAACGTGTGCTGGAGCGGGACGCAGGAGCGCACTCAGACCTGCGAGGTGGGGAGCTTCCCGGCGGGCGCCAACCCGCAGGGCGTGCTCGACCTCGCCGGGAACGTGGGCGAGTGGGCCGACGACTACATCTACGACGTCGCGCTTGGTGGCAGCTACCAGGCCACCGAGGCCTACGGGGTCGACTGGGACTACCGCTTCAGCTTTCCCTCCGCGGGCCAGCACGCCGAGGTCGGCTTCCGCTGCGTGACGCCGTAGCTGAAACGACCGGGTGGGACGAGGTGCGACCCGTCTCGTGATGGAGCGCACACCAGGGCCTCCAGCAGGTCCCGAAGCGCTTCCGATCTCGCGAAAATCGACGGGAAGGGCCCTGGAAGCCTCGCCAGCGGCCTCTGGGGTGGGGGCCGCTATTGTAATAGGGCTGGCACCCAGACAGGCCCTCTCCGGGCCTTGGCGGAGCCTCCAAGGGCCTTCTCGATGAATACATAAGACACTGTATTTACTGACTATTCTGGTTCTTACCCGACCCCTGTCTCCCCCCCGGTCAGGGGAACGAAGGTCGCCTCGCCGTCGCGCTCCGCGATGTAACCCAGCGGCTCGGCGGTGACCTCCAGGTTGCCGGTGCCGAGACCTCCGGCGACATGGATGCGGATGCGCGCGACGGGGATGACCGACTGCTTGCCGAGCTTCAGCGGCTCGCCGAAGACGGCCCGGACGTCGGCCTCCTCGGCGATGGCCTTGGCGACGT
>CAZAIE010000871.1:0-3705 GCA_964485035.1 uncultured Myxococcaceae bacterium
CTATACTCGGTGGTGACCACCGGCTACGTCGCGGGCCTCGGCGCGGCGGGGCTGGGCGAGGGGGTGGCCTACGCGCCGCTCGAGCTGGGCGCGCCGCGCGAGGCGCTGCTGGCCTGGCTGGACGAGCCGCACGGCGGAGCGGGTGAGCTGCGGCCCCCGACCGACCCGGCCCAGCGGACGCGCTGGCAGCTGGGGCTGGCCCTGGACGGCTCGCTCTCGGACGTGCGCATCGACAACCCGTCGCCCGCGACCTACGCCGACGCCCAGCTCGCCCGCGCCGCGGCCAGCACCCTCGCGCTGGACGCGCGCCTCTCGGCCGCGGCCGACCACCCCGACCTCTCCTTCCAGAACCTGCTGCGGGTGGAGTACGCGCTCGCCCGGACCGTGACCGGCGGGGTGGACTCGGGCTTCGTGGAGGCCCGCGACCTCTTGAGCAGCCGCTCCAGCCTGGCGCTGCGGCTCTTCAAGTCCGACCGGCGCTGGTACCACCCCCTGCCCGACCTGGAGCTCTTCGCGGAGACCGAGTTCGACCGGCCCAAGGACGGCTCCCGCGACCACCACCACCTGCTCTTGCGGCCCACCCTGGGCGCGCGCCTCGACCTCGCGCCCAGGCTGTCGTTCCGGCTCGGTGCCGGGCTCGAGTCGGAGGTGCTCTCGGCGAACCCGTTGAAGGGCGTGGCGCTCGCGCGCCTGGAGCTGGCCCAGGGCCGCCTGGTGACGGTCGGCGCCCGTGGGCTGGACGGCCGGCTGCTGCTCGAGGCCTCGTTCGTGAACCCCTGGCAGCACCTCGACGCCCAGGTCCGCGCGGGGGCCCAGCTCGCCCTGCCGCTGTGGAGCTGGCTCTCGGTGACCGTGGGCTACGACCTGTTCCTGCGCAGCTACGAGCGGCTCCCCGTGGCCTTCTCCGGAGACCTGACGGTGGGGATGAAGCTCGCGCTCGACCACGCGCTGCAGCAGTACTGAGACCCCAGACCCCAGGCTTCAGGCTTCGGCCCCAGACTGCGGCTGCAGGCCCCAGGTCAAGGTCAGGTCAGGGTCGGGCTTCGATGGCGCATTCCTGAAGCCTGAAGTCTGGGGTCTGGAGTCGGTTTCCTCGTAGTTCCAGCACGTTGGCCTCCAGTGTCCGGGCGGCGCAGTACCTTCCGCCCGACCCGTTCGAGGAGGCCCACGATGCCCACCAGCGCGACCTATCACGTCACCTGCAAGTCGGTCTGGGGCGCGCCGCTGCTCTCCGGCCGGGGCGAGTTCGAGGCCTACCTCACGGACCTCGAGCGGCTCTCCCGCGAACACCAGGTGGCGGTGCTCGCCTTCTGCGCCATCGCCAGCCAGACCCACCTCTGCCTCAAGACCTGCCCGGACGGCGGCTCGACCTCCGACCTCCAGCAGGCCCTCCTCGAGCGGCTCCGCCAGCGGCACGAGGCACTCGGCGGCAGCCGCACGCACCTCTACTCCAGTTGCTCGACTGAACCCGTGGCCTTGGAAGACCTTCCAGCGGTCGTCGACCGGCTCCACCATCTGCCGGTTGCCTACGGCTTCGCCGACACGCCTGCCGACTGGCCCTACAGCTCCTGGGACGCCTACGAGGGGCGCCGCTTCTCCTGGGTGCAGACGGAAGAGGTGCTCGCGCTGCGGCTCGCTGCACCCTCCGCGCGACGGGCGCGGATCGAGGAGTCCGACGACGATCCTCGCCTTCGGGTCCAGGCCGCGCTCGCGCTGCTCGACGCCCAGCGGCAATCGCGGGCCCTGCTGGTGAACCGGCTGCACGCCGAGGGGCACTCGCTGGAGGCCATCTCAGCGGTCCTGCGCACCCGCCGGATCGACCCGCTGGTCTCGGAGGACGAGGCCACTTACCTCCCCCTGCGCCCCTGACGGGCGGTCGCGTGAAACTTCCGTGAAGAACGGCCGCCAAGGTGCGACCTCCTTCACCTGGGAGTCTCCTCTGCGACCCGGCTTGCCCATCCTTCGCCGCCCCGAATCTCCCTGCGATTCCGAGGAATTGGCGCACTGCGCCATCTGGGGCGCGAGAAACAGCGCCCCGGCCGTGACCTGCCGTCCCAGCCGGTGTAGCGTCCCGCCCCCCTCCACGGTCGAGGGATGGAGGTGGCCATGAGCGAGCAGGTTCCGGGAGCGGTGCGCTTCGACGCCGCGGGCATCCTCGAGGCAGTCCAGCGCGTCCGTGAGCCCGTGCGCATCGTCCGCGACGGCGACCGACTGGGAGTCGGCCTCGGCGCGGCGCCGGTCGATGGCGGGAACACGGTCGGTCTCTTCCCGCCGGTCTACCCGGAGCGCCTGGGCGACCGCGGGTTCTGCGAGCTGCACCGCGTCCGGTTCCCCTACGTCGTCGGCGAAATGGCCAACGAGCTCACCACCACCCGCGCCGTCATCGCCGGGGCCCGGGCCGGGTTCCTCGCCTTCTACGGCGCCGCCGGGCTCACCCCCGCGCGCATCGAGGCGGGCGTCCGCGAGATCGCCGCGGCGCTCGGCCCCGAGACGACCTGGGGCAGCAACCTCATCCACAGCCCGCACGAGCCGCGCACCGAGGACGAGACCGTCGACGTCTACCTGCGCAACGGCGTCCGCCGCGTCTCCGCCTCGGCCTACCTCTCGCTCACGCAGCCCGTGGTCCGCTTCGCCGCGACCGGGCTCTCGGTGGACGCGCGCGGACGGGTCTGCCGCAAGAACCTGCTCTTCGCCAAGATCTCCCGGCCCGAGACCGCGCGCCTGTTCCTCTCCCCGGCACCGAAGGCGATGCTCGACGTGCTGGTCGCCGAGGGACGGCTGACGGCGGAAGAGGCCAGGCTCGCCGCGACCGTCCCGCTCGCCGAGGACGTGACCGTCGAGGCCGACTCCGGCGGGCACACCGACAACCGGCCGCTGGGGGCCATCTTCCCCGCCATCGCCCAGGTGCGGGACGAGCTGATCGAGAAGCACGGGTACACCCGCCCCATCCGGCTCGGCGCCGCAGGCGGCCTGGGCACCCCGGCATCGGTCGCCTCGGCCTTCGCGCTGGGCGCGGCCTACGTGCTCACCGGCTCGGTGAACCAGGCTGCGGTGGAGTCGGGACTGGGCGCGCTGGGCCGGGGCCTGCTGGCCAAGGCCGGCGTCGCCGACGTGATGATGGCCCCCTCGGCGGACATGTTCGAGATGGGCGTGCAGGTGCAGGTCCTGCGACGGGGGACGCTGTTCGGCCCGCGCGCGCTGCGCCTGTACGACCTCTACAACCGGCACGCGTCGATGGAGGCACTCCCCGAGGCCGACCGCGCGAAGATCGAATCCGAGATCTTCCGCATGCCGCTCTCGCAGGTCTGGGCCGAGACCGAGCGCTTCTGGAAGGACCGGGAGCCGGCGCAGCTCGAGCGCGCCCAGCGCGACCCCAAGTTCCGCATGGCGCTGTGCTTCCGCTGGTACCTGGGCCAGGCCAGCCGCTGGGCCATCCGCGACGACGCCACGCGCAAGTCCGACTTCCAGATCTGGACGGGCCCGGCGATCGGCGCGTTCAACGAGTGGGTGCGCGGCTCCTTCCTGGAGCAGCAGGAACAGCGCACGGTCGCGCAGATCGGCCTCAACCTGCTCGAGGGCGCGGCCTGCATCACCCGCGCCCAGCAGCTCCGCACCGCGGGAGTGCCCGTGGGCCCCGCAGCGTTCCAGTTCCGGCCCCGGCCGCTCGCCTGAGCCTCACGAGAGTCCCCATGACCACGATGAAGA
>CAZAIE010000872.1:0-3701 GCA_964485035.1 uncultured Myxococcaceae bacterium
GGGTAGCGTTCGGCCAGCTCCTTGGCGATCTGCGTGGGCTTCTGCTCAGTGTCCCAGATCTTCTCGCGCAGCTCCTTGTAGTCCTTCTCGGAGAGCTGGCCGCTCAACAGAAGACCTAGACGGTCCCAAACCGGCGTGGCGCCCGGCAGCGCCCGACGCCTATAGTTCGCGCAGTTTCATGCGAACCCAACGGTGGCCACATCGCCTCCTTGGGATAGAATGTGCGAAACATTCTCCCGCCCGGATGGGGGAGGGCCGAGCAGAAGCAGGACGGAGGCAGCGTGAGTCGCAAAGGAGATCACCCGAACCTGTCGTGTTCCTTCTGCGGGAAGGGACAGCGCGAGGTCCGCAAGCTGATCGCGGGGCCCACCGTCTACATCTGCGACGAGTGCATCAAGCTCTGCAACGACATCATCGCGGAGGAGGGCGAGCGCGAGGAGGCCAAGCCGCAGTTCAACCTCCCCACTCCCGCAGAGATCAAGGCGTTCCTCGACGACTACGTGGTGGGCCAGGACCGGGCCAAGAAGATCCTCTCGGTCGGCGTCTACAACCACTACAAGCGCATCCACCAGAAGCGGGCCAAGGCCCAGCGCGGCAGCCCGGGAAAGCCGGCGCCGGAAGAGGTGGAGCTGGCCAAGTCGAACGTCCTCTTGCTGGGGCCCACCGGCTCGGGCAAGACGCTGCTGGCCCAGTCGCTGGCACGCTTCCTCAACGTCCCCTTCACCATCGCCGACGCCACCAGCCTCACCGAGGCCGGCTACGTGGGCGAGGACGTCGAGAACATCATCCAGAACCTGCTGCACAACGCCGACTACGACGCCGAGAAGGCCAGCCGCGGCATCGTCTACATCGACGAGATCGACAAGATCGCGCGCAAGGGCGACGGCCCCTCGGCGACCCGCGACGTGGGCGGTGAGGGCGTGCAGCAGGCCCTCCTCAAGATCGTCGAGGGGACCCGGGCGAACGTCACCCCGCGCGGCGGCAAGAAGTACAACCAGCAGGAGTACATCCAGGTCGACACCACCAACATCCTCTTCATCTGCGGCGGCGCCTTCCACGGCGTGGAGAACGCCATCCGCCGGCGCGTGGGGGTGAAGGGCCTGGGCTTCGGCGCGAAGATCGAGAAGGACGACCACTTCACCATCGGCGAGCTGCTCACGCACATCGAGCCGCAGGACCTGGTGAAGTTCGGGATGATCCCCGAGTTCGTGGGCCGCCTCCCGGTCATCGCCACGCTCATGGACCTGACCGAGGACGACCTGGTCCGCATCCTCACCGAGCCCAAGAACGCGCTGGTGAAGCAGTACCAGAAGATGTTCGAGATGGAGAAGGTGAAGCTGACCTTCGGCAAGGAGTCGCTGCGCGCCATCGCCCGCGAGGCCATGCGCCGCAACTCCGGGGCCCGCGGCCTGCGCGCCATCATGGAGAACGCGATGCTGGACATCATGTACGACGTCCCGTACCGCGAGGGGATCAAGGAGTGCAAGATCACCGAGGGCGTGATCCTGCGGCACGAGGAGCCGCTGCTCTCCTTCGAGAAGGAGAAGAAGACGGCCTAGCCGCTCCCTGGAAAAAGAGAGGGCGGGCCGCGTCGGCCCGCCCTGGACGAACGATGGCCCGACGGCGCTCCTAGCGGCGCTGCTTCCGGGCCTTCTTCTTGTTCTGGCGCTCCCGCTTGCGCTTGTCCTTCAGCGCCTGCCGCTCGCGGTCGGAGATGCTCGTCGAAGGGCCCGAGTCCGGCAGCATGCCCGCGGCCCGCGCCTGCGCGCGCTGCGAGGCGCTCATCGGCGGGGTGTAGCCCTTGGGCAGCCCCATCGCCTGCATCTGCTGCTGCACCATGGCGCGCTGCATCGCCGCGGCGTCCTCGCCGAAGACGTCGTCCATGGTCTGGCCCTTGAGCTGGCGCAGGGCAGCGAACTGCTTGAACCCGGGGAGCATGCCCAGCAGGCCGGGCGCCGAGCCGATCTTGCCCATGACGTTGCGCATCATGAGGTAGCGGCTCACCACCTCCTTGACGTGCTCCGGCTTGTTGCCGCTGCCCTTGGCGATGCGCTGCACGCGCGAGTCGTTGAGCTGGTCGGCGCGGTGCCGCTCGGTCTTGGTCATGGAGTCGTGGATCGCTTCGATCTTCACGAACTCCTTGTCGTCCACCTGGAGCTGGTCGGTCATGTCCCCGAAGATGGGGAACTTCTCGAGCAGGTCCTTGATCGGCCCCATCTTGCGGACCGTCTTGATCTGCTCGACGAAGTCGCCGAAGGAGAACTGGCCGCTGAGGATCTTCTCGGCGTCCTGCTCGGCCTTCTCCTCGTCGACCACGCCCTCGAAGTCCTTCATCAGGCCGACGATGTCGCCGAAGCCCAGGATGCGGCCGGCGAGCCCCTCGGGGCGGAACTCCTCGAGGCGGTCGAGCGACTCGCCCATGCCGAGGAACTTGATGGGCTTGCCGGTGACCTCCTTGATGGAGAGCGCCGCGCCGCCGCGGGCGTCGCCGTCGAGCTTGGTGAGGATGAAGCCCGAGAGGTCGAGGCGGCGGTCGAACTCGGCCGCCGTCTTCACCGCGTCCTGGCCGATCATCGCGTCGCAGACCAGCAGGATGTTCTCCGGCTTGGCGACCCGCTTGATCTCCTCCAGCTCCTTCATCATGTCTTCGTCGATGGCGAGCCGGCCGGCGGTGTCGAAGAGCACCACGTCGCGCTTCATCTTGTGCGCGTCTTCGATGGCGTCGTGGCAGAGCTGCGGGGGAGCGACCCCGGGCTTGGCGTAGACCGGAACCTGCAGCCGCTCGCCCAGGACCTTGAGCTGGTCCACGGCCGCGGGGCGGTAGATGTCCGCGGCCACCAGCATCGGCTTCTTGCCCTGCTTGATGAGGTGCTGGGCGATCTTCGCGGTGGTGGTGGTCTTTCCGGAGCCCTGCAGGCCCACCATCATCACACCGGTGGGGCGCGTATTGGACCCGGAGAAGGAGAGCCGGGTGTCCACCGGGCCCATCAGGGCCTCGAGTTCGTCGTGGCAGACCTTGATGAAGTGGTCCTGCGGCGTGACCTTGAGCTTGTGGCCCTTCTGGTCGGTCACCTTGACCTGGACGATCTCGCCGATGGCCTTGTCCTTGACCTTGGCGACGAAGCGCTTGACCACGTCGAGGGAGACGTCGGCCTCGAGGAGGGCGACGCGGATGTCGCGGAGCGCGTCTTCGACGACGGCCTCGGTGATCTCCGCCTTGCCGGCGAGTCGGTTCCGGGCTGCCTTGAAGCCTTTGGTCAGGGTGTCGAGCATGGGCGTGGTCCTGGGGGCGGGGCGGACGTAACTCCGCGCGCCTTCGACGGAAAGGGCGGCTTATAGCATCGGGCGCGCAGGGGCGGCAACGCGCGAGAACGACCGTTGCGGGCAGGCCCACCCGGTCGTAGCATGCCGCCCTCGCCGGAGTGGCGGAGCTGGCAGACGCAGCGGACTTAAAATCCGCTTTCCCGCAAGGGAAGTGAGGGTTCGAGCCCCTCCTCCGGCATCTCGCAGGGCGCCTTCGGGGGTTGCATGCACGGTCTGCTGACCCAGCTCCTGGTCGGCGCCACGGTGGCGGTCTGGCTCTCCGGCGGCGTCTACCTGGCGGGCAGGGCCGCCCGGGAGCGTGCGCGCGAGGCCGGCGGTTCCTGGCTCGCCCACCTCCTGGGCCGGGAGTGGCGCCGGGTCCAGAGTGCCGAGTGCCG
>CAZAIE010000873.1:0-3700 GCA_964485035.1 uncultured Myxococcaceae bacterium
GGTCGAGGGGGCTTCCCGAGCCCTCGAGCATCGCCAGGACGACCAGGCGCTCGACGGGCTCGAGCCCCTCGTAGCGGGCCGTGGCCACGACGAGGCGGCCGCGGCGGCCGCGGGCGGCCTGCAGCGCGCCCGGGGCCTTGGGGCCGACGGTGAGCCGCACCCGGGCACGGCCCGTGTGGCCTCGGGCCTCGAGGACGGCGGCCCGGACCAGGGGGTGCACGAGGCTGATGGGGTCGGTCCCCGGCGGCATGACCTTGGCGTCGCCGATGCCGAAGCGGCCGCCGGCTGCGATCTCGGGGGGCAGCGCGGGGCTCTCCCCGAGGGCGAAGACGATCGAGTCCTTGCTCTCGGTCCGGGTGTGGGGGACGCCGAGCGCCTGGAGGTAGCCGGTGACGACGCGGTCGAGGGACCGGTCGTAGGCGGCCAGGGCCTGGGGCAGGTCCTCGCGGAGCTTGCGGAAGGTCTGGCGGACGTCGCGGTCGAAGCGGGACTCGATGAGGGAGGCGGTCTGTTCCTGGCGGGCCTCGAACTGCTCCCGCTCGTGGGCCACCGACTCGCGCAGCTCCCGCAGGTCGCGGATGACGTCGGCCTGGGTCCGGGCGCGCTCCCAGATGCGGCGCATCCGGGTCTCGAAGTCCACGGCCAGGGCCGAGGAGAGGACGCCGGCGGCGTGCTGGCCGGCCTCGTGGAGGACGGAGTCGGAGGCGTCGAGGACGCGGCCGAAGAGGTCGAGCTTCTGGCTCAGGATGTCGAAGGTGAGCTGCTCGGCCTCGTTCCCGCGGGCGGTGAAGTTGATGACCGAGACGTCGTGCTCCTGGCCGTAGCGGTGGCAGCGGCCGATGCGCTGCTCGATGCGCTGGGGGTTCCAGGGGAGGTCGTAGTTCACGACCGTCTCGCAGAACTGGAGGTTGAGGCCCTTGGCTCCGGCCTCGGTGGAGATGAGCACCCGCGACCGGGTCCGGAACTCGTGGACCAGGGCGAGCCGGAGGGCCACCTCGCGGCTGGGCCGCTTGTAGCCGGGGACGTCGCGGCCCACCTCTTCGGCCCAGCGCTCCAGGGCCTCCCCTGCCCTGGGGCCGTCGTTGGTGCCGCGGAAGAGCGTCACCTCGCCCGGCGGCAGGCCGCCCCGGGTGGTCAGGAGCTCGTAGAGGAAGTCCTGGGTGGAGACCGACTCGGTGAAGACCACGGCCTTGCCGCTGCCGTGGGAGGCGAGGCTGCGGTCGTGGATGAGCCGGATGGCGTGGAGCAGGCAGTCGGCCTTGCTGTCGAGGGGCAGGGCGCGGGCACGGCGCACGAAGCCCTCGATGCGGGCGATCTCGAGCTGGAGGAGCTCGGGGCTGGCGGTGGCGGGGCCGGTCTCGTCGGCGTCCTCGAGCAGGTCCTCGTCCTCGAGGTCGGCTGCGAACTCGCGCAGCGCGTCCCCTGCCCCGGCGCGGCCCTCGAGCTGCTGGCGGAGCCGGTCGGCGGTCCGCTGCAGGCTCATCTCCAGGGCCCGGACCGAGGAGGCCATGCGGCGCTGGAAGCCGATGATCAGCAGGCGGCGCTGCTTGCCGGCGAAGGCGCTGTTGCCGGGGTCGAGCAGCCACGCGGTGACGTCCTCGTAGAGGGAGCGCTCCTCGGGGCTCATCTCGTACTCGAAGAGCTGGCAGCTGCGGTTCACGAAGGGCCGCTCGAGGAAGTCCTGGGCCTGGCGCCGCAGGGTCCGGCGCAGGACGGTCCCCAGTCGCTCCCGCAGCTCGTGCTCCTGGCCGCGCACGATGCTGCGGTCGTCGCCGTCGCAGAAGGTGTCGCGGAAGGTCCGCAGGTCGCCCAGGAGGGACCCGGTGGGCTCGACGTACTGCACGAGGCCCCAGAGCTCGGCGAGGGAGTTCTGGATGGGGGTCGCGGTGAGGAGCAGGACGGGGGTGGTCCCCAGGAAGGTGCGGACGCGGTGGGCGGTCTGGGCGTCCCGGCTGTCGTCCCGGGCCTCGCCGGAGGCGCTGAAGCGCTTGTGGATGCCGGCGAAGACCTCGTGGGCCTCGTCGATGACGCACAGGTCGAAGCGCGGGGCTGCGGTGAGGATGGCCGCGCCGCGCTCGCTGCCGGCGTACTCCCGGCCGGTGACGAAGATGCCGTCGCTCGCGAAGTCGTCGGCGGTCCGGCCCTCGTGGACCTGGAGCGAGAAGAGGGCCTGGAGCTCGGCCTGCCACTGCCCGAGGAGGGCCTTGGGGGCGAGGATGAGCACCCGGCGGGCGCCCTCGGCGCGCAGCTGGGCGATGACCAGGCCCGCCTCGATGGTCTTCCCCAGACCGACCTCGTCGGCGAGGATGCAGCCGCCCTCGGGGATCCGCCGCAGCGCGAAGATCACCGCGTCGATCTGGTGGGGGTTTGGGTCGATGCGTCCCTGGCGCTGCGAGGCGGCCGTCCGCTCCTGCTCGTCCGGCCGCCTGAGCCGCACCAGGTCTTCGACCGCGTACCGCCGTTGGATGATGTGGGCCATCTTCCCGCCTCCCGGGAGCACTGTAGCAAGCACACGGACAGTCCCATTCACCCCCATACGGTCCGCGTGGGGGCTTTCCCCTACGGCTGCGCGTCCCGCGTGACCAGGAGGGCCTTCTCGACGGCGCCGGCGAGGCGGGCGAGGGCGCCGACGCGGGGGTCGGGGCAGTCGTAGAAGAACGAGGGGGACAGGTGGTCGCGCATCCTCTGGATCTCCCGCTTCCGGAACGCCCAGGCGCCGTTCATGGCGAGGAAGGAGCAGCTGCTGACGAGGAAGGCGACCCAGCCCTCCAGCTCCCGGTTGGTCTCGTCGAGGGACCGAGCGTACCGGGCGGGGCTGCGGTCCAGCTTGATCACCTCGCACTCGTGCTTCATGGCGGAACCTCCGGGTCAGTAGTAGCCGACGAGGTGGTAGACGAAGCGGCGGACGCTGCGGAAGACGAGGAGGAGCAGCGGCACGCCGGAGGTGGCGATGAGGCCCGCGAGGAGCAGCACGGCGGCCCACCAGCCCACGAACAGGAACCAGAGCGGGTGGAAGCGGGCGTTCGCCCAGCTCCGCTCGGCCTGGAGCTCGTGCTCCCGGAACCGGCGGTACTGGCGCTCGGAGCGCTGGCTCTGCACCTCGCGCTTGCAGTTGTCGCAGACGATGCCGAAGGTCGGCTGTCCGCAGTGGAGGCACTGCTGATGCATGGCTTCTCCTCGAGGGTTGGGGGTGTGACTGCGGTTCAGGCCCGGAAGACGGGGAGGCAGGTCGGACCGGTGCAGATGCGCGACCAGCGGTCGTACTCGTCGTAGACCTCGTGCCAGTGGTCGTCGCATCTCCAGCCGAAGCACTGGTCGCACTGCCAGGTGGCCTGCCCCTGGCAGATTTCGCAGCGGTGGTGCTGGGCCCAGATGCGGATGAGGACCTGGTCGACCTTGTCGCGGACCTTGGAGATCACGTTCAGGACTCCTGGTGAGGGGGAGGTTCGACGGGCGCGGGGGCCTCGGAAGGCTCGGGCAGGGTCCCGAGGAACGCGTCGAGGTGCTGGAGGAGATCGACGAGGCCCTTCAGGCGGGGGTCGCCGGCCTGCTCGAGCCGCTCGGCGTCGACGCAGACGAGCGCCCCTGCCGGCAGGTCCTCGAACTCGGTGGCGAGGCCTCCCTGCAGGAAGACCTGCACGCCCAGGCCGAACAGGAGATCGCGGGACACCGTCAGCCCCTGCGAGAGGTCCTTCAGGGC
>CAZAIE010000874.1:0-3698 GCA_964485035.1 uncultured Myxococcaceae bacterium
GGTTCCCCAGAGGACTTTCACCTCCAAGTCACGCCCATGCTGGGCACACCAACGACGACGGGGCGAGCCCGAAGGCCCGCCCCGCCAGGGGACGACGGAGCTGAACGCGGCGCCTAGGCGTGCCGGGGCTGCTTCTTCGCCGGCGCCCCCTCCTTGATGCGCATGGCGTAGAACGAGCGCCACACGAAGACCAGGGCCACCACGAAGAAGATGCCGGCGATGACCAGGCGGGTGGTCCCTTCCAGCTTCTCCGCGAGCTCGACCGCCAGCAGGCCGAAGAGCGTGGTGAACTTGATGACCGGGTTGAGGGCCACCGAGCTGGTGTCCTTGAACGGGTCGCCCACGGTGTCGCCGACCACGGTGGCGGCGTGCAGCGGGGTGCCCTTCTCCTTCAGGTCCACCTCCACCACCTTCTTCGCGTTGTCCCAGGCGCCGCCCGCGTTGGCCATGAAGATGGCCTGGTACAGGCCGAACAGGGCGATCGAGATGAGGTAGCCGATGAAGTAGTAGGACTCGACGCAGGCGAAGGCGAGGGTGATGAAGAACACCGTGAGGAAGATGTTGAACATGCCCTTCTGCGCGTACTGCGTGCAGATCTCCACGACCTTCTTGCTGTCGGCCACCGACGCCTTGTCCGTGTCCTCGAGCTTGATGTTGGCCTTGATGAACTCGACCGCCCGGTAGGCGCCCGTCGAGACGGCCTGCATCGAGGCGCCGGTGAACCAGTAGATGACCGCGCCGCCGGCGACGAGGCCGAGCAGGAACGGGGGGTGGAGGATCGACAGGTTCTTCAGGAAGCCGGACTGGAGGAACTCGTTGGCCACGACCAGCTCGGGGAACTTGTGGGCGAAGCTCTGGGAGAGCAGCACGATGATCGAGAAGATCATCGTGGTCGCGCCCACCACCGCGGTGCCGATGAGCACCGGCTTGGCTGTGGCCTTGAAGGTGTTGCCCGCGCCGTCGTTCTCCTCGAGGAAGTGCTTGGCCTTCTCGAAGTTGAGCTCGAAGCCGAAGTTCTTCTTCACGTCCTCCTTGATGTCCGGGATGTTCTCGATGAGCGAGAGCTCATAGACCGACTGGGCGTTGTCCGTGACCGGGCCGTACGAGTCGACGGCGATGGTCACCGGCCCCATGCCCAAGAAGCCGAAGGCCACGAGGCCGAAGGCGAAGACCGCGGGGGCGTGCATGATGCCGGTCGGGTTGGCCGGGAGGAGCTCCATGCCGGTGGTGCTGATGCCGTAGGCCACGGCCATGAGGGGGACGATGACGCCCACGCCCATCCAGAAGGCCGAGAAGTTGCCAGCGATGAGGCCCGAGAGGACGTTGAGCGAGGCGCCGCCCTCGCGGGAGGAGCTGACCACCTCGGCGACGTGCGCGCTCTTGGTGGAGGTGAAGACCTTCACCACCTCAGGGATGATTGCCCCGGCGATGGTCCCGCAGCTGATGATGGTGGCGAGCTTCCACCACATGTCGCCGCCGCCCAGCGCCGGGATGAGCAGCCAGGAGAGCAGGTAGGTCATGCCGATGGAGATGATGGAGGTGAGCCACACCAGCACCGTCAGCGGCAGCTCGAAGTCGAAGGAGTCGGCGGCGGCGTACTTGGCGCGGGCCCAGAGCTGGTTCAGGCCGTAGGCGGCGACGCTGGTGACGATCATCATCACGCGCATCGCGAAGATCCAGACGAGGAGCTGCACCTGGTTCAGCTCCTGGGGCACGGCCAGGGCGATGAAGGTGATGAGCGCCACGCCGGTCACGCCGTAGGTCTCGAAGCCGTCCGCGGTGGGGCCGACCGAGTCGCCGGCGTTGTCGCCCGTGCAGTCGGCGATGACGCCGGGGTTGCGCGCGTCGTCTTCCTTGATCTTGAAGACGATCTTCATGAGGTCGGAGCCGATGTCGGCGATCTTGGTGAAGATGCCGCCGGCGATGCGCAGCACCGAGGCGCCCAGCGACTCACCGATGGCGAAGCCGATGAAGCAGGCCCCGGCGTTCTCGCTCTTCACGAAGAGGATGATGAACAGCATCATCACCAGCTCGATGCAGATGAGCAGCGTGCCGATGGACATGCCCGCCTGCAGCGGGATGGCGTAGGTCGGGTAGGGCTTCCCGCGCAGGGAGGCGAAGGCGGTGCGGCTGTTGGCGAAGGTGTTGATGCGGATGCCGAACCAGGCGACCCCGTACGACCCGGCGATACCGATGAGGCTCCACAGCAGGATCGTGACCACCGTGGGGATGGGGTAGTGCTGCAGCCACCCGAAGTACACCACCATGATCAGGCCGATGAAGACCTCGAGGATCAGGATGAACTTGCCCTGCGTGACCAGGTAGGTCTTGCAGGTCTCGTAGATGAGCTCCGAGATGTCCCGCATGGACTGGTGTACCGGGAGGTTCCTGAGCTTCACGAACTGGGCGAGCCCGAAGCCCATGCCCAGGAGGCAGACGGCCAGGCCCGCGAAGAGCAGGGTCCGCCCGCTGACGCCACCGGCGAACAGCCCTTCCATGAAGTTCATCTTGGCCGGGTCGGGGATCTTCAGGTCGGCCTCGCTGGCCCAGGCTGAGCCTGCGAGCAGCGTCACCGCGGCCACGGCCAGGCCGGGCGCGAGTCGAACGAGCCTCTTCAGTCGCGTCATGGTGTTCTCCAGAAAGCGGTCGTCAAACCGGCGTCTCTTCCGCGAAGCCACGCCGGGCTCCAGCCTCGGCGGGGCCGGAGATAGGCCTCAGTTTTTGCACTGCGTCAAGCGTTCTTCTCTCGATAGTGCTCGGCTTTTCGCTGCACCGCACCAAGAAACCGTGGCCTCCGGGCGCGACGCGGTTTGGGGATACTAGCCGACGTTCCCGCGGGCCGGCAAAGAAAGTCGTGAGGGATTTCGCGAGCTTGCGGGAGAAAGCGTGAACCAGATCGGAGAGCCGCCAGCCTGCGGGGCGCGATCGACGGCTGGACCAGGCGTCAGATCGACCAGGCGCCAAGAACACCAAGGGCCGGAACCTCGTGGGAGGTTCCGGCCCTGATGAGCGCGGAAGGAATCGAACCTTCAACCTATGGATTAAGAGTCCATTGCTCTGCCAATTGAGCTACGCGCCCTCTGGCCCGTCGGAAGCGGCGCGGTTTTTAGCCAACCCCGCATCCGATGTCAACAACTCTCGTTCGACCGTGTCGTTTTCTGCTCAAGCGAGCCAGGCGAGGGCGTTGGCGCGGACGATCCGGTCCACGTCGGCCGGCGGGATCCCCTGGCCGAGCAGGTGCTCGGCCGTGTGGGCGACGGCCAGAGGGTCGGCAGCAGCCTGGGCGACGTCGCTGTCCACCATCAGCCCCTCGACCCCAACGGCCCGGACCACCGCCAGCACCCCGTCCACCCCCAGCTTCCCGGGCTGGACCGTCAGCCCTGCCCAGTACCCCCGCGCCCGGACGGACGCGACCAGCTCCGGGGTCAGGTGGTCGACCAGGACGCGCCCGGGCCGCAAGCCGGAGGCCTCCAGAAGCGCCAGGGTGTGGGGCAGCGTCTCGGCCTTCCCTTCCCGCGGCGTATGGACGACGACCGGGACCTCGAGGCGGGAGGCGATGCGCAGCTGCTGGGCAAAGACGTCCACCTCGCGCTCCGACCGTGACTCGAGGCCCACCTCACCCAGGGCCGCGCCCCCGCCGCCTGCGAGGCAGCGCTCCAGCGCCGCGCGCGCCTCGTCGAGCCCTCGCCCGGGGATGC
>CAZAIE010000875.1:0-3697 GCA_964485035.1 uncultured Myxococcaceae bacterium
CCGCTCCAACAGTAGCGGGCGCAGGCGCGAGCCGGGCTGCCGCGCCCAGAAGCGGCGCACGCGGGCCTCGCGGAACAGGTCGTAGCCCGCGAAGATCTCGTCGGCGCCCTCCCCCGTCAGCACGACCTTCACCCCGACCTCGCGAACGAGCCTCGAGAGCAGGAAGAGCGGCGCCGGGGCGGTGCGCAACAGCGGGCGCTCGGCGTGGCGGACGACCTCCGGGAACACCTCGGCGACGTCACGGCGCGTGACCACCCGGTCGTAGTGCTCGCTGCCCAGCCGGGCCGCCATCAGGCGCTGCCAGCGCGTCTCGTCGTACTCGGCGTCCTCGAAGCGGATCGAGAACGTCGAGAAGCGCGCCCCCTTCGCGCGCAGGCCGAGCGCGGCGACGAGCGAGCTGTCGAGGCCGCCCGAGAGGTAGCTGCCCACCGGGACGTCGCTGCGCAGCATCCGCAACGAGGTCGCCCGCTCCAGCGCGTCCAGGACCTCCACCGCCGCAGCGCGGGGCTCGAGGTGCCGCTCTTGTCCGCGCCTGGGAAAGGTCGGGGACCAGAAGCGACGTTCCCTGACTCCCGCCCGACCGTAGCGACGCACCGTGCCCGGCTCCAGCTCGCGCACGCCCTCCAGCGCGGTGCGCGGCGCGAGCGGGGCCCAGAAGGTGAATGCCTGCTGGAGCCCACGCGGATCGAGGCGTCGGGAGAGCGCCGGCTCGCCTGCGAAGAGCGCGGCCGCGGTGCTCGCGAAGAGCAGCCGTCCCGCGTGCTCGCACAGGTGCAGCGGCCGCACCCCGAGACGATCCCGCGCGAGGATCAGCTCCTGTTCGCGCGTGTCCCAGAGCGCGAGGGCGAACTGGCCGTCGAAGCGCGCTAAGCAGTCCTCGCCCCAGGCGCGGAAGGCCTGGACGATGACCTCGGTGTCGCTGCGGGTGTGGAACGGCAGGCCCAGCGCCTCCAGCTCCTCGCGCAGCTCGACGTGGTTGAAGATCTCCCCGTTGAAGGTGATCCACCGCTCGCCGGTGGTGTCGGCGAGCGGCTGCTGTCCGGTGGCAAGGTCGACGATCGACAGGCGCGTGTGGGCAAGTCCGACGCGGGCGTCGCGGTACACGCCGCACTCGTCGGGCCCCCGGTGCCCCAGCGCCGAGACCATGCGCGCCAGCGCCGGGAGTTCGGGCGCGGGTCCCCCCGGGGCGAGCGCCAGGATGCCGGCGATCCCACACACGTCGTGCGTCCCCCTTCCCCGACTGCGCTCAGTCGTCCCCGCGTCCATCGCAGCGGCGGGGTGGCGCGTGGCCGTAGTGAGCCGCCCGCCGCTTGGCGTCGATGTCCTGGAAGACGCGCTCCACCTGGCCGAGCTCCAGTCCCAAGCCCCGCGCCACCTCGGCGGCCGGCACCTCGTGGTCCTTCGCCCACAGGCAGAGGTCGAGCTGCTGCCACGGAAGCGCGAAGTAGAACTCGTCCTGGGTTTGCGGCAGCGACCAGGTGTCGGTGGTGGGCGGGCGCGACCGGACCTCCTCGGGAACGCCCAGGTGCGCGGCCAGTGCGTAGACCTGCGCCTTGTAGAGGTGGGCGATGGGCTTCACGTCCGCCGCCCCGTCGCCGTTCTTCACGAAGAAGCCCTGGTCGTCCTCGAGGCGGTTCGGGGTCCCCAGCACCGCGTAGTGGAGCCGGTCGGCGTGGAAGTACTCGAGCATCTTGCGCACGCGCTGCTTGAAGTTCGTCGCGGCCACCAACTGCAGGAAGGCCTCGGCCGGCATCCGCGAGCGCGCCCGCTCCCCCGCCGGGCTCTCGACGGTGAGCTGGAACACGTTCAGCCGCTCGCCCTCGAGCAGCGGGGGCAGCGAGATCTTGCAGCGCCACCCGTCGCCGTAGTCCGGGAAGACTGCGCGGATCGCTTCGCGCTGTCGCGCGTAGCACCCCACCGCCTCGAGCGTGGGCGCGATGTCCTCGACCAGGGCTTCGATTCCCAGCCAGTCGGCGACGATCCGGCCCAGCCGCAGCGAGTCCGGAGAAGAGTCGCGCTCGGGCATCAGCAGGCCGAGCACCCGCTCGCGCCCCAGTGCCCTCACCGCGAGCGCTGCCACCAGCGAGCTGTCCACGCCCCCGGAGAGACCGACCACCCCGCCTCGCCGCCGCAGGTCGCCCTGCACCAGCGAGCGGAGCCTCCGCTCGATCGCCCCGGCCGTCCCTTCGGCGTCCAGGGCCAGCACCTCGGGCCCGAACATGTCCGGGATCTAACGCGCCGGCTGGAGCACGCGCCTGGGGCGCTCGGGACCTGTCACGAGCGGGAGCAGGGTCACAGCGCCGTCACGTCCTTGCTGATGAGCCTGGCGCCGACGAGCAGGGTCAGCGCGGTCCCGACGAGACAGCACGCGGCGTAGGCGAGCTGCACGCCTGCGCCCTTGGGGATGCCGTCGACGAGCACGAAGCCGATGCCCAGGCTGAGCAGGCCGATGAAGAAGGACGTGTACTGCATCGACGTACGCACGTCGCGCGAGAGGGCGGAGATCACGGTCCCCAGCGCTCCCACGAAGGCCGCGGACGCCGGAGCGCCGAGGAGGAACGCCACCCACCACGCCGGAGACGCCCCGAACTTGTGCGCGTACGGCGCAAGCACGTCCAACCGGCCGAGGAGGAGGCTGCTCGCCCCCACGAAGACGAGGTGGAAGGCGAGTGGAAGAGCCATCGCCCCGGCGAGCTTGCCCGCGAGGAGCTGCCGGCGCGTCACCGGCGCCAGCATCAGGAACGGCAGCGTCCCGCACTCCCGGTCGTGCAGCACCGAGGTGCCAGACATGATGGCGACGAAGAGCGGCAGGTTGGTGAACACCAGCGACCCGAAGCTGGAGGTGGCCAGCTGCAGGAAGGCGCCCACCTCCACCCCGAAGCCCTGGAGCTGCTGCTGGAAGGTGGCGAACACCTCCGGCTGCCCGACCACCCTGTCGACGAGCCAGAAGAGCAGGCCGAACACGCCGATCCACAGGAGGTAGTTCGCCGCGAGGATGAAGAGCATCCACGGCTGGCGCCGGTGCTCCAGCACCTCCGTGCGCGCGATGCGGAGGAAGCGCCTCATCGGGCCCCCAGCGCTTCCCGCCACGCGGACAACAGCGGCCCCGCCGGCGGCGCCCGGCGCGAGTCGAACCGCAGCTCGCGGCGCACGCGCCCGTCGACCAGCAGCACCCGGTCGCAGGTCCCCTCCGCCGCCGCCAGGTCGTGCGTCACCAGCACGCAGGCCAGCCCCTCGTCGGCCCTCCGCCGCACCTCCGCGTGCAGGGCGCTCGAGGCCAGCGGGTCGAGGTTCGCGGTGGGCTCGTCGAAGAGCAGCAGGCGGGGCGAGAGCAGGAGCGCGCGGACGAGCGAGAGCTTCTGCTGCATCCCGGTGGACATCTGCCCCACCCGCAGGTCGAAGGCCCGGTCCAGCCCCAGCGCCCGCGCGAGCGGCTCGGCCTTCGCGTCCACCTCCGCAGGCCCGAGACCGAAGAGGCCGCCGAAGTGCCGCAGGTTCTCCCGCCCGGTCAAGAGCGGGTACAGCCCGGGCCGCGCAGTCACCAGCCCCACCTGCCCGGCGGCGGTGAGCGCGAGCGCGTGCGCGTCGATCCCCAGGACCTGCACCCTCCCGGCGGTGGGCCGCAGCAGCCCCGAGAGCAGCAGCAAGAGGGTGCTCTTGCCCCCGCCGTTGGGCCCGACCACCCCCACCATCTCCC
>CAZAIE010000876.1:0-3681 GCA_964485035.1 uncultured Myxococcaceae bacterium
CTCCATCACCGCGCGGTCGTCGGTGCGGTACTTCTCGGCCATCGTCGGCCAGGGCAGGTCGAAGTCGGTCTTCCCCTCGACGTCCTCCGGGCGCGCGAGCCCGGCGTTGGCGGCGAAGCCCTGGCTGCAGCCGAGGTAACGGCCCTCGCGGTCCTTCCACGACACGCGCTGGGGAATGGTGTCGAGCACCGCGCGCAGCATCTGCCGGGAGGCGAACAGCTCGGCCTGGGCCCGCTGCCGCTCGGTGACGTCGCGGGCGATGCCCATGGCCGCGGTGGCCTGCCCGTCGTCGGCCCGGAGGGCCACCATGCGGTAGTCGAACCAGCGGGAGCCGCGGACCGTGCGCAGCTCCACGCACCCCTCGGCGGCGCCGCGGGCGAGCACGGTGCGCACCCGGGCGATGATCCGCCCCGCCTCGGAGGGAGGGAGGAACGCGGCGATCGACCGGCCCAGGGCCGCGGAGGCCTCCTGCCCGAAGGTCGCCGCCCCGGCGGGGTTCACGTAGTCGACCCGCCCCTCGGCGGAGAGGATGTAGATGAGGTCCTGCGCCCCCTCCGCGAGCGACCGGTAGCGCTCCTCGCTCTCGTGCAGGGCCCTCTCCGCCTGGCGACGCGCGGTGATGTCGCGCGAGAACGCCGCCACCCGCACCACCTCGCCCCGCTCGTCGAGGATGGGGACCATCCGGTTCTCGAGGGTCCGCCCGACGTGCTGGTCCTCGAAGGTGGTCCCCTCGCCGGTCTCCAGCACCCGGTAGAAGATCTCCCGGCGGACGCGCGCGACCTGCGGGTCCATGAACTCGTGGACGCTGCGCCCCTCGATGCGGCCGGCCGGGACCCCGAACCGGCGCGCGGTGACCTCGTTGGCGATGAGGACCCGGGAGTCACGGTCGAGGATGAGGGCCGCGTCCGGCAGCGCCGCGACCAGCCCCCGGAGCGAAGCGTCGGCGTCTCGAGCGCTGCGATCCCCGGCCGCGCGGGAGAGGAGCGCGGCGAGGCAGCGCAGCAGCGGGTCATCCCGGCGGGGGAGCTTGCGCGGCAGCCCCGCGAGCCCCTTCGCGACTGCGGCCGGGGTCAGCCCCCACTCCCGCGCCCAGCCCTCGAGCGCCTTCGCCTTCGGCGGGCGGGCGAGGCGGGGAGCGGTGACCAGAACCGCGTGCGTGACCCCGTTGCGCGCCGGGGCCCCCAGCACCGTGAAGCCGTGGGGGCAGGCCACGATGCCCGGGGAGCGCAACGCGGCCACCCCGTGGTGGAGCTCCCGGCACTCGCGGGAGTGGGCCTCGAGGAGCCGCCGGCTGGCTGCCGGAAGGCACGGCTCGACCCAGGAGTCCCCCTTCGCCGAGGCGAGGCCCACCGGGGCTCCGACCGCCTCGGAGAGGATGTTGAGCAGCAGCTCCAGGTTCGCGCGCTCGGCCAGGGTCGGACCCGGCCGGATACCCGGGCGAGAGGCGGACGCTCGCTGGGCACTGCCCGCGGCACCCCGACGCCTGGTCTTCGGCCCCTGCGCCATGGTCCGTTGGTCCCTCCTCGGCTCCGAGGGTAGCAGGGGGCGCAAGAAAACCGCCGTCAGCGCCGCGGCCGCTCGCGGACCAGCTCCAGCCGCTTGCGCATCTGCCCCTCGAGGTACCCCAGGCGCCCCAGCGCCTCCAGGTCCCCCAGCGCGCTGGCGCCGGTGAAGAACGACGAGAAGGCGCGGCGGGTCTCGCGCGCCTCCACCGCCGAGGCGGTCACGAAGGCGTCGATGCTGGCCCCCGGCTCCCGCTGCTCGTAGCGCGGGAGCGGGACCAGGAAGGGCTCCTCGAGCTGGAGCGGCCAGCCAGAGGTGCACAGGTGCAGGCAGAGTTCGAGGGCCCTGAGCGCCGTGGAGCGGATGCCCGCGTCGAACGCGAGCCGGGAGGAGGTGAGCAGGCGCGGGAGCGTGGGCGCGGCGTCCAGGGCCTCGGTGAGGAGCCGGAAGGCGTTGGTGAGCCGGCCGAAGCGCTCTGCGGGAGGGCGGCGCGGGTCCTGGGCCCGGGCCCACTCCGCCAGGCCCTGCAGGTTCTTCTCGGCGCCGGCGGGCCCCGGACCCTTCCAGCGGTCCGAGAGCCGTCGTCCGTAGGGCAGCCGGCGAACCCACTCGGCGCCCTCCGAGAGATCCGGCAGCGGGTCCAGCGACGGCGTGACGGGAGTCAGGAGGCCCCGGCGTTCCATCCACTCGAGCCGCGGGGGCTTCACCCCGAAGAGGTTCAGGGTCGCCGGCTCGACCCCCAGGTCGGAGACGAAGGGAACCAGCAGGCCCAGCCCGGGGACGAGGCGAAAGGGCGCATACGCCTGCCCCTCGAGAGCCGCGACCACCGCCGAGTCGAAGCGGTCGCCGTGCATCAGCTCGAACATGACCAGCGGCGACTGCTCGGCGAGCAGGCGCTCGCCCCCGGCGAGGATGCGCGCGCCCTCCCCCGCCGCGTCCACCTTGAGGAAGGAGAGGTCTTCGAAGCCATGCTCGAGGGCCAGGGAGTCGAGGGTCCGCAGCACCACCGGCTCCTCGCCGTCGTGGACGCCGGGGACGGCCTGGAGCGAGCTGAGTTCGGTGTCCCGGGCGGTGTAGAGCGCCCCGGTCCCCTCGTGGTCGGTGAGCGCCGCCTGGACGACGGTCAGGTGGTTGAACCCGGCGCGCTCGGCGCTGCGGCGCAGGAGGGTGGCGGCACCCGCCGCGGGCTCGAACGCCCAGACCCGGCCCGCCGGCCCCACGGCCTTCGCCGCCGCCAGCGCGTAGACCCCGTAGCTCGCCCCGACGTCGACGACGCGCCCCCCGGGCTCGAAGACCCTGCGGCAGAAGCCCAGCTCGTCCTCGTACCAGTCCCCCTGCTCCTTGAGGACGTAGGTCGTCAGGCGCGCGTTCGAGGCCGGGACGGCCACCTCGACCCCCGCGGCCATGGGCACGAACTCGACGTCGGTGTCGTCCATGGGCTCCCCCGGTGAGGCCGGATTCTAGCCGCGCCCGCGGGGGAAAAAAGAAACCGGCCCCGGGAAGTTCTTCCCGAGGCCGGCTTGCGTGGTGGAGGCGGACGGGATCGAACCGACGACCTCCGCATTGCGAACGCGGCGCTCTCCCAACTGAGCTACGCCCCCACGCGTTTCCCTCGAAGACCTTTCGGTGCGCGAGAGGCGCTTCTGGTAACTGATTTCGGCTTCGGGAGTCAAGAAGCTTTTTCGCTCGCGCGTGCCTTTTCTCGCCCGGGCGACACCCGTTTGACACCCCAAAACCGTGATGCAATAACCATCGCCATACCCGCCGTACCCCTCTGAAGGCCATGCCGCCGAGCGCCTCCAAAAGCCCCCTCAGTCCCGCGGAACTCGCCCAACTCGAACACGCCTTCGCGACCGACCCCACGTCGGAAGCGTACAAGCCCCTCGCCGAAGCGTACCTGGCGATGGGCCGGTTCATGGAGGCGATGGTCGTCTGCAAGAAGGGCGTGAAAGCCCACCCCGAGACCGTCACGGCCCGGGTGCTCCTGGCCCGGGTCTACTCCGAGCAGGGAAAGGACAAGAAGGCCCTGGAGGAACTGCAAGGGGCCCTCACCGCTTCCCCGAACGACCTTGCGGCGCTGCGCCTGGCGGGGGCGCTGCTCTGCAAGAGCGGGGACCTGCCGACCGGCACCGAGCACCTCAAGAAGGCCATCGCGGCCGACCCGAAGGACCCCGAGAC
>CAZAIE010000877.1:0-3681 GCA_964485035.1 uncultured Myxococcaceae bacterium
GGGGAGGCGAACGCTGCGCGTCGGACGGGCCGGCGAGGCTGCGGGTGTCCTCGGCCGAGGCGTTGGGGCGCGCCGGCACCGTGGGCTTGGTGTCGGTCCGGGGCGGGCCTGCCTTCTCGGGCGCGTCTCGATCCACGTCGGGCCTCCAGCCGAAAGCCCGGGGATTCTTGCACAGGGCGCGAAGGGGCACGGGCGCAAAGTGGGATGGAGCCGGCTCCGTGTCCCCACCCTCCTCCGCTAGTATCCGCGCCGTGAACACTCCCCCCGACACCCCGCACCTCTTCCGGCTACCGCCCCTCGCGGCCAACGACGTGAGCCTCAAGGGCGACTTCATCGACTGGTTCAAGCGCCACGGCATGGAGGCTGCGGCGGACGGCGGCTGGGAGCTGGAGCTGGCTCTCGCCCCCGGCGTGTACCTCTACAAGTTCCAGCCCGACGGCGGCGCGTACCTGCTGGACGCGGCGAACCCGCGCACGGCCTGGTCCGGCGGCCACCGCAACAGCCTGCTGGTGGTGGGCGGCACCGAGGAGCCGGTGGTCCACGCCCCGACGCGCCCCTACCTCTTCGTCGCCCAAGACGGCGCGTTGGTTCTCCGGGCCCGGCTGCGGCGCGGGGCCGGCACGGGGCTCGACCTGCTCACCTTCGGCGAGGAGGGCGAGTTGCGCCACGCGATGACCGCCTGCGGCGAGGACGCCGAGCACCTCTCGTTCGAGCACGTCTTCGACGGCGGGGCCCCGGCGGGCATCCGCTACCTGTTCGAGGTCGTCGGGCCGGGACAGGCCGCGAGCGTTCGCGTCGGACGCGGAACGGCGCTCGCCCCTTTCGACCTCAAGCCGCGCGACCTCCCCCGGCTCGAACCCGACCCGTTCGTGGGCCGGTCGATCTACCGCATCGTGCTGGACCGCTTCCGCGCTGGAGGAGGGAGTGGGCTCGCGGTGCCGGGTCCGGGAGTCGAGGAGCATGCTGGCGGCGACCTGCGCGGGGTGATCGACGCGCTCCCACACCTCGCGGAGCTGGGGGCGGACGCGCTGCTGCTCACGCCGCTGGGCAGGTCCCCCACCTACCATCGCTACGACCTGCAGGAGCCGGCCGAGCTGGACCCCACCCTGGGGACCGAGGAGGACCTCGCCGAGCTCGTCGCCGGGGTGCACGCACGCGGGATGAAGCTCTTGCTCGACCTCTCGGTGAGCCACGTGAACCCCGCGTTCCCGCCCTTCCAGGACCTGCTCGCAAAGGGGCCGCGGTCGCGCTACCGGGACTGGTTCTTCGTACTGCGCTGGCCCATCGAGGTGAGCCGCGAGGACCCGGCCTTCCTCCACTACCCGGACGGCCCGCACCTGCCGATGCTCAACACGCGGAACCCGGAGGTGGTGGCCTGGCTCGCCCGGTACGTGACGCGCTGGACCCGCGCGGGCATCGACGGCTGGCGGCTGGACGCGGTGGCCGACGTCCCGCGCGAGACCATGGAGCGGCTCGTCGCGGCCGCGCGCAAGGTGAACCCCCGGGCGATCATGGTCGCCGAGCTCGTCCCGGACGGAGCCCCGCGCTACCTGGGCAGACCGGCGGGGATCGTCACCGACTTCCCGGCCTCGAACGCGCTGCTGCGCTTCTTCCTGCGGCGCGAGGGCGGAGCCGAGGAGCTGGCGACGACGCTCGCGGCGCGGTCCTTCGCCTTCGGCGCCGAGGTCGAGCGGATGCTGCTCTTCCTGGCCGATCTGGACCAGTCGCGGCCGCTGACGCTGGCGCAGGATCCGGCGCTGGTGCGGCTCGCGGGGATGTTCCTGTTCACCCTGCCCTGCACCCCGCTCCTGCTCTACGGCGACGAGGTGGGGCTCTCGTGTGGCCGCGAGGCGGGGGCCTTCGAGCAGGGACTGGACCGAGTGGTGATGCGCTGGTCGCGCACCGACGAGTGGGACCGCACGACGCTGCGGTGCCTGCGCGAGCTGCTGTGGCTGCGGCAGGAAGCTCCGATCGCCGGTGGCGCGTTCCGGCTGCTGCACGCGGCGGGGCCGGTGCTCGCGTGGGCGAGGAGCGACGCCCAAGAAGAGGTGCTGGGACTGGTCAACGTCGGGGACGCCCCGGCGGCGCTCGCGCACGACACACTGGACGGAGCACCTGGACGCGAGCTCTGGCGCGAGGGTGTGGTCAACGCCGCGGACGGCGCGGTCCACCTCGGACCCCGCAGCGGGGCGATCTTCCGGCGGGTGGTGGTCGGACCCGAGGAGCGAGAGCCGGCCCGCGAGGATCCGGCGCTGAGAAACCTTGCGCGGGTGGACCGTGCCTTCCGTCGAGGGGCACTGGCAGGCGCGCGGCCCACGCGCTGGTACCTGAACCTCACCGAGCGGTGCAACCTGCGCTGCGCGCACTGCATCACCTGCGCCCCGGAGCGCACCGCGGCGCGCACGGCGCGGGACATGGAACCGGCGGTGCTCGAGAGGCTGCTGCCGCACCTCGAGGAGGCGCTGTACGTCGGGCTGGTGCACTCGGGTGAGCCGACGCTCGCGCCGCTGCTCGAGCCGATGCTGCGCGGGCTGCGCGAGGTGCGCGGCGGACGGCCCACCGTGGTGCACCTGCTGACCAACGGCATGACGCTCAACGAGGAGCGGTTCGTGCGGCTCGCGGGGCTGGGCGTGAACTCGGTCTCGTTCTCCATCGACGGCGCGTCGGCCAGGACCAACGACGTGCTGCGGGTGGGGAGCCGGTTCGAGCACCTGGCGGCGCTGCTGCCCGCACTCACGCGCCTGAGGAAGGCCCAGCGGCTGGACGTGCGCATGGGCATGGCGTTCACGGTGACTGCCTCGAACGTCGGAGAGGTGCCCGCGGCGGTGCGGTTCGCCGCGCAGGCAGGTCTGGACTGGATCAAGTTCGAGGAGACGTATCCCCTGAACGCCGTGTCGGAGCGGGAGGCGCGGATTGCCCCGGCGACGCTGCGACGGGCGCTCGCGGGTGCGCGCGCGGCGCAGAAGGGGAAGCGGCTGGTCCTGCTTGAGCACCTGGACCCACCGCGGGTGTGGAAGTGCCGGCTCGGGCGGGACGCGGTGGCACGCAAGTTCAGCCAGGGCGACGACTACGTGAACCGCATGCACATCAACCCGTGCCGGCTGCCGTTCGAGCTGGCGTGCGTAGAGCCCGACGGGGACCTCAAGCCGCTGGACTTCCACCGACCAGCAGCGGGCAACCTGCTGCGCCAGGACCTCTGGGAGATCTGGGAGGGCGTCGCGTGCCACGCAGCCCGCGAGGCCAGCTTCGGGGAGCGGCGGTGTCCGCAGGGGTGCGCCACGTGCGCGCCCGACCCGGGGCCGAAGGAGTGGTAGAGCGACGACCGATCTACTCCGCGTCACGCAACAGCACGACCAGGACGCCAGCCCCGATGGCAGACAGCACCAGCAGCACGAAGGTCATGCGTGCCAGAGAGGCAAGCCGGCTGGTGCCCTTCAGCCCCGGGAAGAACGACACGCCGATCCGGTACGCGCCGATGCCCGCCAGAACACCACCGAGCCCAGCTCCGAGAAGGAAGAGCTTGTTGTAGCCGATGCCGGTGGCGTGAACGAGGAAGCGAGCCAGGAGGAACCCTCCCAGGGTGAGCAGCCCGCCCATCGTCAGGCCGATCACCCCGGCGTTGCGCTGGTCCTGATCGGCTACGGAGTGAATCGACTCGAAGTCCATCGAGAGAGCAAGGCG
>CAZAIE010000878.1:0-3673 GCA_964485035.1 uncultured Myxococcaceae bacterium
CAACCGCACCTCCAAGACCGCCGAGGCGGTGGGGGTGGCCATCGAGGTCGCCGAGGTGGCGCTCAAGACGCACACCTGCGCCGCCTTCGTGCTCACCTCCGACGACAAGGCACTGAAGCTGCACGACTGCCGCTCCGCGACCGAGAGCCTCCAGCGTGAGGCCTTCCCTGCCGGTGAGGGAGCCCTGGGCGGTGTGCTCAAGCGGCGGGCGCCGGTGCGGCTGTGCGGCAAGCTGAAGGGCATCACCTACTACGAGCGAGACCCGGGCGTGCAGAGCCTGCTCGCGGTGCCCATCGTCGAGGGGCGGGGCTCGGGCGCGGTGCGCGGGGTGCTGGTGGCCGACCGCCTGGACGCGCAGCCCTTCTCCGACGACGACGAGCGGATGCTCTCGGTCGTGGCCGGGGAGGTGCTCCGGGCCATGGAGGTGGAGCGCGTGCTCAGCTACATCAAGCGCGCCCGCGACGAGAAGGACCGCCTCTACCGCGCCATCGAGGAGCTCAACCGCACCTCCAAGACCGCCGAGGCGGTGGGGGTGGCCATCGAGGTCGCCCGGGCGCTGGGACGCCTGGACTTCGCCGCCCTGACGCTGGTGGAGGAGGAGAGCGGGAAGCGGCGGCACCGGGTCGCGCGGGTCTGCGGGGTGGCCTCCGGTCGGGCACTCGAGGGCGAGGAGTTCGCCGACAACACCGGCCTCGTCGCCAACGTGGTGCGCTACGGCGCCCCACTGCCCGGCCGCGACGTGCGCCGGATGGAGAGCGAGGTGGTCTTCGACGAGGGCACCCAGCTCAAGGGCCTGCACTCGCTCAAGATCGTCCCGCTGCGCGCGGGGGAGCGCATCCTCGGGACCCTGGTGGCCGGGGCGCGCCGAAAGAACGCCTTCGACGACGACGCGGTCCGCACCCTCGAGGTGCTGGCGATGCAGGCAGCCCAGTCCATCCTGCGCGCGACGCTCTTCGAGCAGACCGAGCGCATGGCCACCACCGATGGCCTCACCGGGCTGCTCAACCACCGCACCTTCCAGTCCCGGGCCGAAGAGGCGATGCAGCTGGCGGGCCGGTACAAGAAGAAGCTCTCGCTCATCCTCACCGACATCGACCACTTCAAGAGCGTCAACGACACCTACGGCCACCCCACCGGCGACCAGGTGCTGCGCGGCGTCTCGAAGATCCTACGGAAGACGGCGCGCGACACCGACCTCGTGGCCCGCTACGGCGGCGAGGAGTTCTGCGTCCTCATGCCCGAGACCGACATGGAGGGCGCCAAGGTCATCGCCGAGCGCATCCGCAAGGAAGTGGAGGCGGCGGTCTTCGACACCGAGCTGGGTCCCCTCAAGGTGACCATCTCGCTGGGCATCTCCACCGTCCCGGACGTCGCCAGCGCGAAGCAGGAGATGATCGACAAGGCCGACCAGAGCCTGTACTTCGCCAAGCACCACGGCCGGAACCGCAGCGTCACCGTCCTGGAGATGGAAGCGGGAGCAAAGAAGGTCGGCTGAGGGCGGATTCCCACTAGAATCCGCCCGCCATGGCCCCTGCGTCCGCCCCCCCCAAGCCCGAGCTGCTCGCACCCGCCGGCGACTTCGCCTGCCTGGAGGCGGCGCTCGAAGCCGGTGCCGACGCGGTCTACCTGGGCCTGACCTCCCTCAACGCCCGCCGCCGGGCGCGCAACTTCTCTGCACCCGAGTTGGGGCGGGCCTGCGCCCTCGCGCACGGCCGCGGCGCGCGCGTCTACCTCACCCTCAACATCGACCTCGCCCAGCGCGAGCTGAGGGAGGCCGCGCGCGTGCTCGAGCTCGCAGCCCACCACCGGGTCGATGCGGTCCTCGTCCGGGACCCGGCCCTGCTGGCGCTGCGCCCCCACTACCCGGAGCTCGAGTTCCACTTCAGCACCCAGGCCTGCATCGCCAACTCCGCCGACGTCGAGGCGGCGAGGGAGCTGGGCCTGTCGCGCGTCGTGCTCGCCCGGGAGCTGACCCTGGACGAGATCGCGCGGGCGTCGGCGACGGGCATCGATACCGAGGTTTTCGTCCAGGGCGCGCTCTGCTTCTGCGTCTCCGGCCGGTGCCTGCTCGCGAGCTGGGTGGGAGGGCGGAGCGGGAACCGGGGCCAGTGCACGAGCCCCTGCCGGGTGCCGTGGACCCTGGACGGTGAGCCCATCGGCACCCCGCTCTCGATGCACGACCTCTCGCTCGTGACCCGCGTGGACGACCTGCGCCGCGCCGGCGTCCGCTCCCTGAAGATCGAGGGGAGACTGAAGACCCCGACCTGGGTCCGCGCCGCGGTCTCGCTCTTCCGCAAGGCCCTGGACGGCAAGGCCACCCTCGAGGAGCTGCGCACCGAGGCGGCGGCGCTGGGAGCGTACACGGGTCGCGCGCTCACCGATGCCTACCTGGACGGACGACGCTCGGAGCTGACCGGTGAAGCCGGCCGGGAGAGAGCTGCGGGAGCGCTCGAGCCCGCGCGAGCGAGCGAGCCCGATGGGTGGTCGCTGCACGTCGCGGTGGACCGCCGGCTCTCCTGCAGGTTCGAGTGGGGTGACGCCGTCGAGGAGTGGGAGCTGTCCCGGGCCGAGGTCAAGAGGCCCGACAAGGCGACGACTCTGCAGGCGCTGCTCGAGCGCCTACGCGCGCCCGTCGACGGGTTTGCGCCGGTGGCGCTGACGACCAACGATCCTGCGACGCTGCTGGTGCCCCGGACGGCGAACGCCATCGAGCAGCAGGCCCACGCGGCGGTCCGGCGCGCCCTGAAGGCGCGCAAGCAGCTGGAGTCGAGCCTGCGGCCGGCCGTGGATGGGCTGTTGTCGACCCCTACGACGCCTGGTTCCCGCAAGGCCCAGCCGCGGGCGCGAGTCCACCTGCAGGACCTGGCCGGCTTCCTCGACATCGCCCATCCCCTGGGTGGGATCGTCGTCGAAGGCGGAACGGCCGCCGATGTCGCACGACTCGCCCGACTGCGCCTGAAGTGTCCGCTCATCGTCGCGCTGCCGCAGGTGGCGTTCGAGGACGGAATCCCGGCGCTGCGGAGCCTGATCGCAGAGGCCGGTTCCGCCGGACTCAGGGTCGAGGTCAACAGCTGGGGCGGCTGGTGGCTGGCCAGGCAAGCGGGTCTGCGGCTGGAAGCCGGCCCTGGGCTGGGAGTCCTCAACGGTCTTGCGGCGCGGGCTCTTGGCGAGCGCGGCTGCGAGGCCGTCCACGTGGCCATCGAGGCCGACTGGGAGCAGTTGGAGGACGTGCTCAAGAACAGTCCGCTCCCCTGCTCGGTCTTGGCTTTCGGTCGTCCAGCGCTCATGACGACCCGGGTGGAGCTGCCGCCCCAGTATGGAAGTGGGGTGCTGGAGGATCGGCGTGCCGTTCGGCTCCGAGCCCAGTGGGAGTCGGGAAGCTGGGCGCTTCGGCCGGTGGCCCCCATGGATGTTAGAGGCCAGCTCCCTGCTGGAGCCGCCTATGAGGTGGTCGACCTGGTCGGCTCGAGGGACCTCCGAGGCGACTGGACCGGCGCGTCGCGGAGCGAGCTGAGGTTCAACCTCGAGCGGAAACTGGTGTAGGCGTCGGGGCAGGCCCGAAGTCGGGACCGGGTGCCGCGCGTCCGGCGGCTCGTTCGTCCGCGGGCCGTGGGACTGCGACCCCGCAATAGGCGAAGCCCCGATGACCTTGCGGTCATCGGGGCTTCATTAC
>CAZAIE010000879.1:0-3673 GCA_964485035.1 uncultured Myxococcaceae bacterium
GCCACCGAGGTCGCGGCGTCGGCCCGGCGCAGCTTCGAGGCGGGCCTGGCGAGCCCGACGTCGGCGAGGTACAGCCGGTCGTTGGCGTCGAGCACGTCCAGCGAGCTCGCCAGGCCCGCCTCGAAGCTGCGCCGGGCCGACGCCGCGACCTCGGTGGCGAGCTGCCGCTGCCGCTCCGCCAGCCGCAGCCGCTCTGCCGCCACCTCGACGTCCCGCCGCGCGTCGAGCACCTGCTGGCGGATCTCCAGCTTCTGCCCCTCGAGCGCCGTGCGCGCGGTCGCGAGCTGGCTCTCGGCCTGGGCGCGTTTGCCGTAGCGGAAGCCGCCGTCGTAGAGCGTCCACGAGAGGTCCACCGTCGCCTTCCAGCCGGTCTTCTCGCCGGTGACGAAGGCCACGTCCGAGGCGAACACCGAGAAGCTCGCGCCGAGCTGCGGCGCGAGGCGCCACCAGGCCGAGTCGACCTGCCAGTCCGCCGCGAGGATCGCCGCCTCCTGCGCCTTCAGCTCCGGCCGCCGCCCCAGCGCCTCCCCGGTCTGCGACTCGAGATCCGCGCCGGCAGCGGGAGCCGGCTGCGCGGGCAGCGTCACCCGCACCGGCTCCGCGCGCCCCAGCAGCACCCCCAGCGCGAGCCACGCCCGGTCGCGCTCCGCCCGGGAGCGCGCGAGGTCGTTCTCGCGCCGCACCACCTCGGTCTGCGCCTGCAGGTGCGCGAGCGGCGCCGAGGTCCCCGCCTGCACCGCCCGCGCGGCGCTCTGCTCGTGCTCCTGCGCCACCCCCAGCGCGCGCTCCGTCGCCGCGGCGATCTCCTCGGTTGCCCCGGACCAGAAGGCCGCCTGCACCAGCGCCGCGCGCAGCTGCAGCCGCACCGTCTCGACCGAGAGCTCGGCGGCCCGGGACGACTCGCGCGCCGCGAGGTAGTCCGCGTAGCCGTTGGCGGCGAAGAGCGGCAGGCGCACGCTCGCCTGCCCGTTGAAGGCCTCCTTCGGCTGCATCACCGTGTCCTCGGGCAGGTTGGGCAGCTGGAACGGCAGCCCCTCCAGCATCTTCGCGATGGAGAGCCGCGCCTCGTCGCTGTTGCGCGTGTACGACCCGCCCGCCACCGCCACCGGGAGCAGCGGCGCGAGCGCCTGGCGGACGACTCCCTGCGTCTCTCGGGCCCGCGAGCGCGCCTGGGCCAGGGTGAGGTTCTGCGCCTCCAGCCGCTGCACCGCCTCCTCCAAGGAGAGCGCGGGCGGTTCGGCGTGGGCGGGGGTCGCGACGAGGACGAAGAGTGCCGCGAGCGCGAGCGGGCTGACGTTCATTGGGTTGCCTCCGCCGACCCGCGTAGCAAGCCGGGTGCCGCCCCCCGCCACCCGTGATTTCCGGCGCTTGCGCCCCCGCCAGACGGACCCGTCGTTCGCCGTCCCGAACCTCCCTGTCGGATCTCCTTACAGGTCCGGGCCTGCTCCAGAGGGAGCGAACGGCGGCACGCCGCTTGCGATGCAGCGGGCGACGACGGCCAACAAGGAGCGGGTGATGAAGCGGATCGCGGCGGTGCTGGGCATCTTGACCCTCGTGCTGGTGGGACTCCTCGCGGCGAAGCTGCGCGCGCAGGAGACCGCACTCCGAGGACCTTCGGGCGGCTCCGGAGTGATCGAGGGGACGCGGGTCCGGGTGGCGGCGAAGCTCTCCTCGCGGGTCGTGGAGCTGCGCGTGCGCCAGGGCGACCTGGTGAAGCAGGGCGACGTCCTCGCGCGGCTGGACTGCGAGGAGCCGACCCAGCTCCTCGCCGAGGCCGAGGCGCGGCTCGCCTCGGCGCGCGCGACGGTGAGGGCGGCCCAGGCACAGGTGCTGGTGGCCTCGGGGCAGCAGAGCGCCCTCTCCAAGGCGGTGCTCGCGGCGCAGGCCCAGGCCGACGCGCTCGCCGCCCAGCGCGACGCCAGCCGGCGCCAGGCCGAGCGGCTCGACGCGGTGGCGGGGGACGTGGCCTTCGCGAGCCGCGACCAGGTGCGCGCCAGCGCGGTGGGGCTCGAGCACCAGGTGACCGCCGCGCAGGTCTCCGGCCAGGTGAGCGCCGAGCAGGCGCGTGCCGCCGGCGGGCAGGCCCGGGCCGCACAGGCCCAGGCCGAGGGCGCCGAGGCGACGGTGGGGGCGGCCGAGGCGGCGGTGGCTCGCGCGCGGCTGCTCCTCGCCGAGTGCACGCTCACCGCTCCCCGCGACGCGGCGGTGGAGGACGTGCCGTTCGAGGTCGGCGAGCTGGTGTCCCCGGGCGCGGTGGTGGTGAAGCTGCTCGACCTGCGCGAGGTGACGGCGACCTTCTACCTGCCGAACGCCGAGCTGGGCGCCGCGCAGGCGGGCGGGAAGGCCGAGGTGGTCGCCGACGCGCTGCCCGACCAGGTCTTCGAGGGCCGCGTCCGCACCGTGGCGCTCGAGGCGGAGTTCACGCCGCGCAACATCCAGACCCGGACCGACCGCGACCGGCTGGTCTACCCGGTCGAGGTGGTGGTCGCGAACCCGGGCGGGAAGCTGCGCGCGGGCATGCCGGTGCAGGTCACCCTGCCGGGGACGGCTCCGGCCGGCGCACGGGAGCAGGGAGGGCGCTGAGATGACCGCCCCCGCCCTGAAGGCCGAGGCGCTGCGGCGCCGCTTCGGCGAGGTCGAGGCCCTGCGCGGGCTCTCGTTCGAGGTGGCGCCCGGCGAGCTGTACGGGCTCGTGGGCCCGGACGGCGCAGGCAAGACCACCACCATCCGCGCGCTGGCCGGGCTGCTCGACCCCGACTCCGGCCACGCCCAGGTGCTGGGGCACGACTCCGCGCACGGCGGGGCCGAGCTGCGCGAGTCGCTGGGGCTGATGCCGCAGCAGTACAGCCTCTACCGCGACCTCTCGGTGGGCGAGAACCTGCGCTTCTTCGGCCGGCTCAACTGCCTGCCCACGCGCCTCTACCGGGAGCGCGCGGAGCGGCTCCTGCGCATCACCCGCCTGGCCCCGTTCGTCGACCGGCGCGCCGACGCGCTCTCCGGCGGCATGTACAAGAAGCTCGCACTGGCCTGCGCGCTGCTGCACCAGCCCCGCGTGCTGATGCTCGACGAGCCCACCAACGGCGTCGACCCGGTGAGCCGGCGCGAGCTGTGGGACCTCCTGCACGAGTTCGTCCACGGCGGCATGGCGGTGCTGCTCTCGACGCCGTACATGGACGAGGCCGAGCGCTGCCACCGCGTGGGGCTCATCCACCGCGGGGAGCTGCTGGTGGAGGGCGAGCCGCGAGAGCTCTTGCGCGCGTTCGACCACGATACCTGCGAGGTGCTGGGCGGCGACCGGGCGCAGGTGCTGGAACTGCTGGAGTCGCGGCCCGAGGTCCGGGCCTCCTCGCCGGCCGGAGCACACCTGCGGATCGTCCTCGCGCCGGGGACCCGGGTGGCGCTCACGGCCCCGCTCGCGACGTTGGGAGCGCGGCTCGCGCCCACGGCGCCGGACTTCGAGGACCTCTTCCTGGCGCGCATCGCCGAGCGGGGGCAGGCATGAACCCGGAGCCCGTCATCTCGGTCGAGCACCTCACCCGCCGCTTCGGCAGCTTCACGGCCGTGGACGACGTGTCCTTCGTCGTCGAGCCCGGGGAGATCTTCGGGTACCTCGGCGCGAACGGCGCCGGGAAGTCCACGACCATCCGCATGCTCTGCGGCCTGCTCTCCCCCA
>CAZAIE010000880.1:0-3660 GCA_964485035.1 uncultured Myxococcaceae bacterium
TCCCCGCACTCCACCAGCGGCTCGCCCAGGTGCTGCGCGCCTCCGGCGACCACCTCGGGGCGATGCGCCACGTCGGGCTGGCCAAGAAGGGAGCCCCCGCGCCGCTGCGCCGCGCGCTCGCCGCCGAGGCGGCCCGGCTGTGCCTGCTCACCGGCCGGCTGCACACCGCCCACCGGCTCGCCGAGGGCGTCTTGGGAGGCTCGGCGCTGCCCGCCGAGGACGACCTGCCGGGGCAGTCGGCCTTCACCGACATCGCCGACGTCGCCTTCCTCCAGGGGCGCTACCCCGACGCCCGGGCGCTCTGCGAGCGCGGCCTCGCCCAGTTCGACGGCCGCCCGTCCCTGGCGCTGCCCCTGCGCATCACCCTGGCGAAGGTCCACGTCGTCCAGGGGGCCTACGACGAGGCCGCCGCGGCGTACGAGGCGAACGCCGTCCTGGCCCGGAAGGCGGGCGTGCCGCGCGAAGAGGCCCGGGCGCTCATCGGCCTGGGAGTGGTCGCGCACCGCCGCGGGGACCGGCGCGAGGCCATCGCCCGGTACCGCGCCGGGCTGGACCTGTGCGGCAGCGACCGGGGCCTCTCGGCGCTCGCGCTCTCCAACCTGGGCTCCCTGTACTTCGACTCCGCCGAGTTCGAGCCCGCGGTCGAGCACCTCTCCCGCGCCCTCTCCGCGTTCACCCGGGCGCGGCGGGCCAAGGAGGTCGCGCACTGCGCCATCAACCTCTCCCGGCTGCACCTCTTCCTGGGCGAGTCCGAGCGGGCGCGCGAGCTGTGCGACCACGCCCGCGCCACCGCAGTCGAGGTGGGCGACCCCTACCTCGTGGCCTCCACCCGGCTGGTGCTCGGCGAGATCGGCGAGTCCCGCGGCGAGTGGTCCGAGGCCCTCGGCCACCTGGGGGCGGCCCGCGCCGCCTTCGAGGGGCTGAAGAGCCCGCGGTACGCCGCCGAGTCCGCGCTGGCCCAGGCGCGCGTGCACCTGGCCAAGGGCGAGCCGGCGCTGGCCCGCGGCGCGCTCGCCTCCGAGACCATCGACGAAGTGGCGCGCACCACCCGCCCGGTCGAGGCCGAGCGGGAGATGGTGGCGGGCGAGCTGGCGCTCGTGGCCGGCGACCTGAAGGACGCCATGGGCCGGCTCTCGCGGGCCAAGGAGATCCTGCTCGAGAACCCGGACCTGGAGGGCCCCTACCGGGTCTACCACCTGCTGTCCCGCCTCCGGGCCGCCGCAGGTGACGCCGCCGGCGCCGGAGCGGACGCCACCCGCGCCGCGCGGCTCTTGGACGAGCTGGTCACGCGCATCCCCCCGGCGTCCCGGCCGGCGTTCCTCAAGGCCCCCCGGCGCGCCTGCGTCCTCGCCGCGGCGAGCGAGCGAGAGATCACCCCCAGCCAGGTCGCCCGCGCGCTCTCGCTGGACCCCGCGGACGACATGCGCGCCCACGGGCTGCTCGGGCGGGCGCCCGCCTTGAAGAAGATCCTCAAGGTCCTGGACCCGGTCGCACGGTCGAGCGCCACGGTGCTCATCCGCGGCGAGTCCGGCACCGGCAAGGAGGTCCTCGCCGAGGCGCTGCACCGCCGCAGCCCCCGCAAGGACATGCCGCTGGTGAAGGTGAACTGCGCGGCGATGGTCGAGGACCTGCTCCTCTCCGAGCTGTTCGGGCACGAGAAGGGCGCCTTCACCGGCGCGGTGCGCGAGCGCAAGGGGCGCTTCGAGCTGGCCGAGGGAGGCACCATCTTCCTCGACGAGATCGGCGACGTGAGCCCCAAGGCCCAGGTGGCGCTGTTGCGCGTGCTGCAGGAGCGGGAGTTCGAGCGTGTCGGCGGCCAGAAGACGCTCAAGGCCGACGTCCGGGTCATCTGCGCCACCAACCGCGACCTCGAGGGCATGATCGCCGCGGGCGCGTTCCGCCAGGACCTGTACTACCGGCTCAAGGGCGTGATGCTCGAGCTGCCGCCGCTGCGCGAGCGCCTCGACGACCTCCCCGAGCTCATCGAGCACTTCCTCACCCGCTTCGCCCGGGAGCGCCACGAGGAGAAGAAGTCGTTCTCGCTCGCGGCGCTGGAGCTCTTGCGCCGCTACCCCTGGCCGGGGAACATCCGCGAGCTGGAGAACGTCGTCTCCTCCGCGTCCATCTTCGCCACCGGCAGGGTCATCGAGCCCGAGGCCTTCGAGAACGTGCAGGAGCTCGCCGGCCTCGTCGACCAGCCGCCGCCGGAGGCCGTCGAGAGTCCCGAGGCAGATGAAGACGAGTCGCCGCACACTCCGCGACCAGCCGGGAACGGTCAGCCGCTGGACTACTTCGAGCTGGCCCGCCAGCGCGGCATCTCGCTCAAGGACCTGCGCGAGGAGATGGAGTTCCAGTGCATCAGCCGCGCGCTCGCCGAGGCCAAGGGCAACATCAGCGAGGCCGCGCGCCTGCTGCAGATGAAGCGCTCACGCCTCTCGCAGATCGTCAACGCCGACCCGAACCTCCGGGGCCAGGTCAAGGGAGGGGAGTCATGAGCCCTGCCCCGACCGTGGCACCCGGAATGCAGAACCCGTCGTCGAAGGTTTGGAGGAAGGTCATGATTCGCCAGCTTCTTGTCGCCTTCACGGCCATCGCCCTCTCTGCCTGCGGCGCCGGGGTGGAGACCGACGCGCTCGAAACTGCCGCTCAGGCGCTGTCCATCGACGCTAGCCTCTCGGCCTCGACCCAGGACCCCGTGCCTCCGCCACAGCGCCTGACCGGGGAGCTCCTGCTGGCCTTCGACGCCCAGGGAATGCCGTTCTTCGTCCCGGCCCAGCTCGTTCAGCCCCCCCAAGACGAAGCCGTCAACACGAGCCAGGTGCAACGCTCCCGGCCCCAAACACAACGTTCCACCCCGGGCTCCGAGCGCTCCTCGAGCCAGGACCCCATCCCTCCCAAGGTGAACCCCGACGATCGGCCGGCCGACTACAGAAACGTGTGGTCGGAGTGGAGCCTCGCGCACCACCTGTAAGTCCCAACGGGTAGACCACTCGGGCGGGGCGTTACGCGGGTAACGCCCCGCTCTCTTTTGTCTTCGGGAGCGTGAGGCGGAACAGAGCCCCCTGGCCGGGGCGGCCGGCCTCCTCGAGACGCCCGTCGTGCTCCTGTGCAATGCGCAGCGCGATGGCGAGACCGAGCCCTGTGCCGGACGTCTTGGTCGTGTAGTACGGCTCGAAGATGCGCGCCCGCTCCTCGTCAGGGATGCCCAGCCCCTGGTCCTCGACTTCGAGCGCGACGTCGCTCGGCGAGACATCGAAGACCCGGACGGCAATGCGCCCGGTCCGGCCCGCCATGGCCTGCTCGGCGTTGGTGAGCAGGTTCACCAGCACCTGCGTGATCTGGTCGCGATCGGCCAGGACCCGCGCGGGCACGAGCTCGCGCTCCAGCCGCAGCCCCTCGGGGAGGCTGGTGTAGAGGGCGAGGACCCCGGCGACGAGCTCGGCGAGGTCCAGCTCGACGCGCACCGGGGGCGGCAGCCGCGCGAACCGGCTGAACTCGTCGACGATGCGCCGCAGCCGCTCCACCTCCTCCAGCACCGCCGCCGCCGACTCCTTGAAGATCTCGTCGAAGTCGGCCCGGCGCGTCCGGTGCGCGGCGAGGAGGGTCTCCACCGACATGCGGATGGGAGTGAGCGGGTTCTTGATCTCGTGGGCCAGGCGC
>CAZAIE010000881.1:0-3658 GCA_964485035.1 uncultured Myxococcaceae bacterium
CCCCGCGGCCGATCCCACGCCGGTCCTGGTCCCGCGCGGCCACGCCGACCCCAAGGAGGCAGAGCAGCAGGTGCTCGCCGCGCTCGCCCAGGCCTCCGCGCAGATCGAAGAGGCCAAGAAGCACGTCCGGGACCCCGAGGTCCGCCGCCAGCTCGACCATGCCCTGGGCCGGGTCCGTCGGGCCGCGGACCCAGAGGCCGACGCCGGAGTCGCCGAGTCCGGCCCCGCCCGCTGCGACCCCGAGCGCATCCGGCAGGCGGCCAGAGCGGGATCCCGAGACGTGCGCGGCTGCTTCGACCAGCGGCTGCAAAGCCGGCCCGGGCTGCAGGGAGTGCTCATCGTGCACGTCACCGTCGAACCCTCCGGGGCGGTGTCCTCGGCCGAGGTGACCGAGGACACCGTGCGCGACCCGGCTCTGGCTGCCTGCGTCCAGGAGGTGGCCAGGAAGTGGACGCTGCCCGCGGCCGAGCAGCCCTGCTCCTTCAGCGCAAGCTTCCCGTTCCGCTCGGCGAGGTGAGGTCCGCGGCGTGAGCGCGGGTGGACCAAGTCGCTGAAGCAGGCACGCCGGCCAGGCCGGGTAGGGGGACGTCTGGCCAAGGTTGGGATTGCGGACAGACTCTCGTCAGTCCGTCGGGGTGCCAGGGGTCTTCCGAAGGCCTCGCCGGTCAATGGGAAGAATACCGCCTGAAAAGGCCTTTTCGGGAAGCATGCTTCCCGTTAACCGAAACATGCCTCCCCGGGCCGAGGGCGCCGCAAGGCGCAGCGCGCGCGTAGGCAGCAGCCTCGGCACATTGAAGGTCCCCAGCGAAAGGCCCACCGAGGCCAGAAGAAGCGCCCTCGGACCCCGCGTCGAGGGGTCGTTAAGCTCCCTCCATGGGTGACGGCCGTACGTCCAAAGACGTCCTCTGCTTCTCGCCCGGTCCGCGGCAGTTCGCGAACCTGATGCAGGTCCTCGGACACGCGCCCGGCGTGACCATGCACGACGTCCGGCCCCCGACCGTCACCGTGGGCGACCTGGAGCTGCGCTTCACCGTGGAGCGCGATCTCGAGGCGGTGCTGCAGCGACTGCGCGACGGGTACTTCAACCTCCTGCTCGTCGACCTGCGGCCGGTGGGACAGGAGCGCCACTTCGCGCGTGAGGCCGAGGCGCTGCTCACCGCGCTGGAGAAGCCCCCGGACCTCGACCTGCGCTTCCCCTCGCACCGCGTCCTGGCACTGCTCGGCGGGCGCGACGGCTTCGAGGCCGATCAGCTCATCGCCCGGCTCGCGCGGCGGGGCGTGGGGCGCCTCGTGCGCGACCACTCCGCCTGCGTCCACGCCGGCCCGGCGCTGCACCGCGCCTTCGCCGAGCACGTCCTCGACGCCGCGCGGCAGATGCTGGGCGAGCACTCCCCCGGTCGCAGCGCGCTCTGCCTCGCCGGGGGCGGGACCACCGGCATCTACTTCGAGCTGGGCGCGCTCAAGTGCCTCGACGACTGCCTCGTCGGCCGCTCGGTGAACGAGTTCGACCTCTACTTCGGCATCAGCGCGGGGGCGGTGGTCGCCTCGTACCTCGCGGTGGGCTACACGCTCGACGAGTTCATGGCCGCGCTCTGCGGCGAGCCCGGGGGTCGCCTCCCGCCGACCTCGCTCTCGGTCTACCGGTTCGCGCACCTGAACCTGCGCGACGCGACCCTGCGGGCGGCGCGCGCCGCCGGGCGGCTGCTGACCTCGCTGGCCACGGCGCGGCTGCGGGGCCAGAGCCAGGTCGAGTCGCTGATGCTCGACTACCTGGACATCCTCGGGCCGCCGCTCCGGGCCGACGCCTTCGGCGAGATGATGCGGGTGAGCTTCGAGGCGGGCGGGGCGACCAACGACTTCACGAAGCTCGCGCGCGAGCTGTACATCGGGGCCACCGACCAGGACCGCCGCACGCCGGTGCTCTTCGGCGAGCAGGGGTGGACGCACGTGCCCATCAGCACCGCGGTGCAGGCGTCGCTGAGCCTGAACCCCGCGTTCGCCGCGACGCGCATCGGAAGCCGCTACTACGAGGACGGCGGGGTGAGCCGCACCTCCAACTTCGAGCAGGCCATCCAGAAGGGCGCGGGGCTGCTCTTCGTGCTCGACCCGCTATTGCCCTACGTCTCCCGGGAGCCGGGCGAGGCGGCGCGGCGCGGGCTCTTCTACAACGTGGACCAGAACATCCGGACCATGTCCTTCACGCGCTACGAGGAGGTGCGCGCGGCCATCCTCGCGGCGCACCCGGGCGTGAGCGCGTACACCTTCGTGCCCAACAACCGGCTGCGGCGGATGCTGGCCCTGAACCCGCTCGACCACCGCCCGTACCTTGCGCTGTGGAAGGGCGCGTACCTGGCCACGCTGCAGCGCCTGCGCGTGCTGCGGCACCGGCTCGTGGGGGACCTGCGCGGGCACGGCTTCCAGTTCGACCTCGCGCGCGCCGAGGCGGTGGCCCCGCGGCTGGAGGCGGCGCGGGAGCCCACGCTCGCGGACTTCTTCCCCAACGGGAAGGTGGCACTGAGGACGTTCCCGCTGGCGCTGCGGCAGCCGTGACGGGACGGACGCGAGCCGGTGAAGAGACCCCAGGCGTTCACTCCCCCAGGCACTCCTTCCACAGGCGCTCGAAGGTCGCGCGCAGAGCGTCCGCGGGCGGCGGCAGATCAGTCCCACTCACCTGGGCGCGGAGCAGTCCGCCGTTCGACCGGGGGAAGCTGGCGGTGCGCGCGTGATGCGCCGAGCTGAACTTCAGGACGTCCTTCTCCCCGGCCAGGCGGTCCAGGCTCGCCAGCTCCTCGCGGAGTCCGGTGTCGGTGGGGTCGGTCAGCATCCATCCTGAAGAAGCCCTCTCGCCCTCCTCGCGGTCCAACCGCGGTTTGACGGAGCGGCAGGTCACCAGCCCAATCCGGCGGACCGTGAGTTCCTCGCTGGGGGACTGGAACGAGACGACGGTCCCAGCCAGGTACCAGCCCCCGAGCGCCACCACGCCCCCCAGGGCCATTGCCGCGAGGCGCCAGTGCCGCCTTGGGGAGGAGGGAGCGATCGGCTGAGCCTGCGGCGGAACGGTCGTCATGGACAGGCGGAGCATACCGCGTCGAAGCCAGCCACCTGCCTCAGCTCAAGCGCAGGGAGGACGGCACACCGCCCTGTTTGGACGCCGATTGCCCACCCCAGAGAGCGAGCCCCGAGCGCTACGTGCTGTACTCGCCACCGTCCCAAGGTTCGCTGAACGCCATGTAGTTACCCGGATGAAACTCCGCCCACCAGGCGTCGTTCTTCCCATCGCCGGCCCGAGGGACGAGACCGAAAGTGATCCCGAACCTCTCACATTGAAAGGGGGCCATCTGGATGCGCCCGAATGTCACTGGGCCCAGTTCGGCAACCCACCGATCGAGAAGACCCTGCCCGTCCTCATCGCCTTGGTGCGTCTTCTCGACCTTCGCTTCGATGAACCTGCCCCTGGCGTCGAACAGATAGAGGGCAACGAACGAAGGCCCACCGGGGACGAACGGAAAGCTTCCAAAGAACTGTCGGCCGTCAGCCAGTCTCCCGACCCACTTGGCGTGAAACTCGTCGTGGTCGAGCGCAATCAGATTCGGCGGTCCACTGGCTGAGGCGCTCTTGAGAAGTAGTCCGCCTTTGCTCTCGAGAAGCAGTCCACCTG
>CAZAIE010000882.1:0-3658 GCA_964485035.1 uncultured Myxococcaceae bacterium
GGGTGAGCTGCAGTTCGGCCGGCGGGAGGCTCTGCACCGTGGCGAGCCGTGCCCGCACCCGCTCCTGGGCCTGTGAGTCCAGCTCAGGGGCGTCCACGAGCCGGGCGAGGAGCTGGGCGTAGTGCAGCCGCGCCGCCTGCTGGGCCTCCGCGTGCCGCTCCCAGCTGCGCCCCAGGACGATCTCGTAGTTGCGCGCCGCACCCTGGAGGTTGCCGGTCTGGACCAGCGCCAGCGCCTCCTCCAGGTACGCCTGGAGCTCGAAGGGACGACGGCGGCGGACCTCCGCGAGCGCCTCGGCGGCGGCGGTCGATTCGCCCTGTTCCAGCAGCAGGTACGCGGCCATGCGCAGCGCGTCGCAGTCGCCCGGACGCAGCTCGACGATGGAGGAGACGGCGCGCACGGCTCCGAGCGTGTCGCCCCCGGCGGCGCGGGCGCGGGCCAGGGCGTGGAAGGGCAAGAGGTCGTCCGGGTTCTTCCCTCGTGCCCGCCGGAAGGCCGCTTCCGCCTCCGCGCGGACGGTGCCTCCCGCAGCGGGCTGGTGCGCCAGCGTCCGCTCCGTCGACGCTCCCGCTGGCAGGGCCGTGAGCAGCTCGCGACCGGCGTGCGGCACCTTGTCCAGCGCGAGCCCGGCCTCGGCCAGCCGCTGCCCCGCCAGGCCGCGCCGCGCCTCCGCTTCCACCTCGGCGATGTTCGCGGCCTCGCGCCTGAGCTGGAAGTGCGGGTAGTCCTGGTCGGCTTCCAGGATGAGGAAGCTCGCGAGCCGGTTGGCCAGCCCGAAGCGCTGGGAGAGCGCGAGCACCAGCTTGTCCACCGCGGGGGTGCGCAGCGCGAGCAGTTTCTCCACCTCCAGGTCCGCCCACGCCCGCGGGGCGAGCATGTCGTCGCCGACCAGCGGGAAGGCGAAGCGGTGCTCCACCGGCTTGCCCTGGAACGTCCCCCGCACCACGAGCTGGGCCGTGCCCTGCGCGCTGCCCAGCACGCGCCCTGCCACCTGCAGCTCCTGCCCGGGATAGAGGGCGCGCGGGGCGCCGCGCACCACCAGGTCGTGCAGGGCCGCGCCCTCCACCTTCACCGAGTCCAGGAGCAGCGGGCGCTGCAGGTGCGCCCGCGCCAGCGCCTGCACCTCGGTGGAGGACAGGCAGGTCACCACCCGGCCCCCGGCCGAGCCGGCGAGCGACTCCAGCACCTCGCGGTTCGAGGCCGCGCGGCCGAACTGGTAGGTGATCCACCGCAGCGCCCGCGCCTTGGGCGACCGCGCCAGCAGCTCCAGCGGATCGGTCTCGCCCCAGGTGAGCTGGCCGTCCGAGAGCAGGAAGGCGGTCGTGCGGTCCGTGAGCCAGGGCGTCGCCTCGAGCGAGCCCAGCGCCGCCTCCAGGCTGGTCGCGCCTTCCCGGACGACCTTGCCCAGCTCGGCGACGGTGCGCGCCCGGCCCTCGGCGCCGTTGTCGATCCACCCCGTGGGCTCGAGCCACCTCGCACGGACGTCGAAGAGCAGCACGTTGAACCGGCGGATCGACTCGTCGCGGGCGAGCACCGCCTCCAGCATCTGCGCGGAGAGGGCCGCGCGCGCGCCGTCCTCCGAGAGCGAGGTGTCCACCACGAAGACCGCGTCGCCGGTCTTCTCGCCCGAGTCCTCGCTGGGGACCTCGGGGACGACGCGTCCGAAGACGAAGCCCCCGGGCAGCCCCGGCACGCTCGCGCCGGCCACGAACTGCGCGCGCGGATCCGCGGGCTTCACCGAGACCTCCAGGTCGCCCGGCGAGACGGAGCCCGAGAGGTCGACCTCACGGACCCAGAACGGCCCGCTCTGCCAGTCGGCGGCGAGGGCCAGCGCACGGTCGCCTGCGCGCAGCGACTCCGGCCTGCCCTTGGCCTCGTCGACGTAGACCCGGTAGCGGACCTCGTCGATGGGGCGGTCGGGGAGGGGGAAGGTGTAGCGGACCTTCCCGTCGACCATGGGGAGGGTCTGCTCGTAGACCAGCACCACGCGCTTGAGCGCCTGCGGGGCGAGCGGGTACACGCGGGCCTCGAAGGCGTTCGCGCCGGACCACTCCAGCAGCGCCGGGTCGATGCGCGGGCGGACGATCTTCTCGTAGACCTGGGTGCCCTGCTGGCTCTGCACCACGCGTGCGGGCCGGAACTCGGCCCAGGTGGTGACGGAGGCGCCGGCCGCGGAACCCGAGACCAGCGTCGGCAGGTCGCCGAGCGCCCCCGCCTCCGGGGCCAGCAGTGGGAGGAGGTGTCCCCCCAGGCGCTGGAAGAGCGGGCGGTCGAACGACGGGGTGCCCTGGAACATGCCGAAGTAGGCCGGCGTCGCGTCCTGGGGCAGCGCCCAGCGGAAGCTCCCCTCCATGCTCCCCGAGGTGGGGTTCTCGACCACGTAGTCGATGATCGTGCGGGCGCGGGGCCCCTCGATCTGCGCGATGACGCGCAGCGCGCGCGAGGGGAGCGGCTGGAAGTTCCCCTGGTCGTCCCGGACCAGGACCTTGCCCAGCCGCGGGGCGTCGAGGCCGGCGTCCACCAGGCGCTGCGGGGGCTGGGCGCCCAGGGCTCGGTCGCGCGAGCGGGTCTCGGTGGTCCGCTGCGCGCGGAGCGCCGCGCCGTCCTGCTCGGGACGCACAGACTGGCGGGGAGCGCCAAAGCTGCCGGACGGACCCGACGCGATGCCGCGGATGATCTGGATGCTCCGGTAGCGCAGCGTCTGGAGCGCCTTCACCCGCTCCCCGCCGAGGAGCGAGTTGACGGTCACCCGTCCGCGCTCCTCCTGGACGTCCAGGTCCTCGTGGTTGCGCAGCGTGGCGAGGAGGGGGCCCAGCCGCACCGCCTCGGCGAGCATCTCCGCCTCCTCCGGGAGCGCCAGGACCGCGAGCTGGCGGGTGGCGGGCATCGGTGCGCCGAGCGAGGCCTGGACCACCAGCGGGTCGAGCGGCCCGACCGCCCAGACCGGCAGCCGCTGCATGACGGTGAGCGTGGTGGTCTCGCCGGTCGTCAGGTCAGGCAGCGCGGCCACGAGGTCCACGACGTCGCCCGGCCCCACGTGCTCGGCGCCTGCGACGGGAAGGGAGAAGGCCCGGAACTTGCGCGCGACGCTGCGCGAGGAGGGGCCGGTCTCCAGGGCCGAGTCGAGCAGGAAGTCGCCGGCCGCGAGCTGGATGCGAAGCCGCTGGCCCACGACCTCGGCGAGCCGCGAGGCGGGCACCATCCCCGGGCGCGCCTGGGAGGAGGGGAGGCTGCGAGAGGTGAAGGACGCCTCGGAGAGCCGGGTGTCGGGAGTCAGCTCCTCGCTGGTGACGAGGTACGGCACTCCGGGTTCCACCGGCGGGCGCGGGGCGCCGCAGGACAGCGCCACCAGGGTCAGGAGGGAGAGCAGGAGCGGGCGGTTCATCGCGCACCTCCAGCCTTGCGGCGGGGGAGGTAGGGCAGCGGGTCGTCCTCGGCGTCCGCCGTCAGACGGGGTCGCGCCGCTTCCAGGCGCAGGCGCAGCGTGAGCAGCGCCTTGCCGCGCTCGCTGGTGAGCAGGGTGTTGATGGTCGAGCGGCCGCGCTCCTCCTGGTAGTCGACGTCCTCGGGGTTGCGCAGGGTGAGGTGCAGGCCGCCCAGCGTCACCGCGTGCAGCGCCAGCTCCGCCTCCTCGGGGAGCAGCAGCATGGTCAACCTC
>CAZAIE010000883.1:0-3657 GCA_964485035.1 uncultured Myxococcaceae bacterium
GTCGAAGGGCAACCGCTTCGTCGCCTCGGCCCCCCAGCTCCTGGAGCTGCTGCTCGAGCGCGAGCTGCCCGAGTACGACCCGCACGTCCACTCCTGCGCCGACTACGCCGCGCTCACCCAGGAGGTGATGGCGCGCGCGAGCGACCTGGCCTGGGCCCCGCCGCTCCTGTGCGCCCGGGTCGAGCGCGCGGGCGGCCTGGTCATCGGCCACTTCGAGCGGCGCGGGCTGGGGACCTACCGAGGGGCACTCGTCTGCTCGCGCGCCCACCCGGTGACGCTCGGGCCCGGGAGCCAGGGACTGCGCGCCGCGTGGATCGACCACGAGTCGACCGCCGGCTACCTGCTTCCCCGCGCCCACCTGCACAAGCTGGGGGTGGACCCGCTGCGCGCGCTCGCGAAGGAGACCTTCGCCAAGACCTTCCTCGCAGCGCTCGAGGCCGTGGCCAGCGGACAAGCCGACCTCACCGCCGTCTACGCCACTCCCGCCGGGGCGAAGGAGCAGCGCACCGGTCTGGACGACCTGCCCATGGGAGTCAAAGACCGCCTGCAGATCGTCGGGTTCACCGACGAGGCGCCCACCGACGGCCTGGTGGTCTCTCCCGGAGGCGACGCCAAGGAAGCCGCCCGTCTGCGCGACCGCCTGCTCGCCGCGCTGCGCCTGCCCACCGAGGCCTACACCCTCAAGCAGGTCTTCAACGCCGATGGACTCGCTCCTGCTGCACCGCACGCATACGACGCACTCTTGCGGCTCAGTAGCAGGAACTGAAAAACCAACAATTCAGGCATCTTGCATCAAGCCATGCGCGCTCGCCCGGATTTTGTGCACCGCAGCGTGTTGACATCGGTTTCGCGATGCATATCCTCTAGCCACATCGATGCTGCGCCGCACAAACAAACCCTTCACCGAGCTGAACCAGGAGATGTCATGAAGACCGCGAACCCCTTCCAGAACTTCGTCCCCGCCGACCTCTTCAAGAACCTGAACGTCCCCGGCGTGGACATGGAGGCGCTCATCGCCTCCCAGAAGAAGAACATCGACGCCATCGTCGAGGCGAACAAGCTGGCGGTCGAGGGCCTGCAGGCCGTCGCCAAGCGCCAGGAGGAGCTGGTGCGCGAGGCCGTCGCCGAGATCCAGGCCGCCGCCCGCGCGGTGAAGACCCCCGACAAGCTCGCGACCTTCACCGCCGACGTGGCCCAGAAGGCCCTCGACCAGACCCGCGAGATCGGCGAGATGGTCGCCAAGGCGAACAAGGACGTGCTCGAGGTGGTGAACAAGCGCACCGCGGCGTCCATCGCCGAGTTCAAGGCCGCCGTGAAGGGCGCCGTGAAGGCCTAGTCGCCTTCTGGCCCTCTGAGCCCCAAGTGGGAAGTGGGAAGGGTGAGGCGGTCGCTCCGGGCAGAGCGGCCGCCTCACTTTCCTTTTCCGGGCCAGAACCCCAGCAGATCCGGGCCATTGCCCCACCCCATCCTCGGCGCCGACGGGGAATGGCCAGCGCCGCTTCCAGCCGATACCCTGTGGAGCAATCAGCCAGCGCCCTTCGGTGTCCAAGAAGATGCAGCGGGGTGAAAGGGGCTTCGGCCGTGGAACGTCGCGAGAGCATCGCCTACCTGCCCGGAGAGCCAGGCGATCGCGCCCTCGCCTCCCGGCTGGCGGCTGGCGAGGACGACGCGTATCGCGAGTGCTACCAACTCCACGCGCCAGCGCTGATGCGGCTCCTGGTCCGGGTGGTGCGCAACCAGGCGCTGGCCGAGGAGATCCTCCAGGAGTCCTTCATCGCCGCGTTCCGCAACGTCAGCCAGTTCCGCGGCGAGACCCGCCTGTCCACCTGGCTCACCGGCATCGCGCTGCGCCGCGGCCTCAACGCCATCCGCGACGAGGCGCGCCGTGGGCGCGTGGCGCCGCTGCAGTCCGAGGCCGGCCCCTCGCCCGAGCCCTGGCTCGCCGACCGCGACGCCACCCGACGCATCCTCGCCCTCCTCGACGAGATGGACCCGCCCAAGCGCCTGGCGCTCTTGCTCCAGGCCGAGGGCTACACGGCCGCAGAGATCGCCGAGCTGACCCACGAGCCGCGAGGGACCATCCTCTCGCGCCTGGCGCGGGCCCGAGCCGAGCTGGCCGAGCGGGCCGCCGCGGCCGGGTACGCCGACCTCGCGGGGCTGCTCCGGCGGGAGGGCCAGCCATGAGCGACTGCAACGCCATCCGCGACCGCTACTTCCTCTTCGGAAAGCTCCCCGTGGGCGACCCCGAGCTCGACGCCCACCTGGCGGAGTGCGAGTCCTGCCGCCTCGCCGCCCGTGGACTCGAGGCCGTCGACCACGCGCTCGCCGCGCCGCCGCCGCCGTTCAAGGTCCCCTCCTTCGACGCCATCGCCGACGCCGCCGCCAGCGCCGCGCGCTCCCGCCGCCGCGGCCGCTCGGTGCGCCGCTCCCTGCCCTTCCTGGCCACCGGCTTCGCCACCGCCATCGCCGCGCTGGTCCTGGCCTTCGTCTTCACCGGCCGGCTGCCCTTCCGCACCCCAGTGCTCGCAGTGGGCGCCCGCCTCGACGCCGCCGCCGCCCCGCAGTCCGGAGCCCTGGAGAGCGGCGCCCGGGTGAAGCTCGCCCGAGGCGAGGTGAAGGTCGTCCCCGCCGGGAAGGGCGAGGACAGGCTCTTCCTCACCAGCGGCTCGGTGGCCCTCGAGGTCCCCAAGCTCGCCGCCGGCCACACCGTCTCGGTGTGCACCCCCGACGCCGAGGTGCGCGTCCACGGCACCCGCTTCCAGGTCGTGCGCGACGCGCGCGGCACCTCGGTGGTGGTGACCGAGGGCCTGGTCGAGGTCCGCCCCTACGGCACCGGGCGCAAGCCGGTCTTCCTCGCGCCAGGGCAGAGCGCCACCGTCGAGCCCGCCGACGCCTGGCTCAAGGGCGTGCGCGCGGCCGTCCAGACCGACCTCGACTCGGGCGACTTCGCCTCCGCCGAGCAGCGCCTGGGCCACCTCCTCGCGACCGACCTCGCCCCCGAGGCCCGCGCCGAGACCCACGCCCTGCTCGCCTGGTCGCTCGCCGCCACCGGCAACCGCCGCGCCGCCATCGAGCGCTACCGCCAGGCCCTGCAGACCCTGCCCGCATCGCTCACCCCGCTGTGGGCCGACAACGCCTGCGCCGAGCTGTCGCTGCTGCTCGAGCAGGAGGAGCCCGCCGGCGCCGCCGCGGCCTGGGGCGAGTGCCTGCGCCGCTTCCCCGACGGCGTCCACGCCTCGCTCGCGCGGGCCCGACTGTCGGCGGACCGGGAGCGGTAGGTGCTCGCGCTGCCCCTCGCCCTGCTCGGCGCCGCGCTGGCGGCCGCCGAGGCGCCGGAGCTGAGCGTGGCCGCCACCGACCCTGCCGGCGCGCCGCTGCCGGAGCTGGCCCAGGCAGTGGGGCGCGCCCTCTCTGCCACCGGGGCGAGGCTCACCGACGCTTGCGAGGGAGAGTGCGTCCGGCTGCGGGTCCTCACCCTGCGCCCCGGACGATACCGGGTGGAGGTCGCGCAGGGCCCGCGGTCGGCGACCACCACCGTCGACCTCCCCCCGGACGCCACGCTCCTGGAGCGCGCCCGGGCGCTGGCCATCGAGGCCCGCCTGCTCATCACCTGGCCGCTGCGCCTGCCGGCCCCGGTGCCACCTCCCGAGCCGACAC
>CAZAIE010000884.1:0-3386 GCA_964485035.1 uncultured Myxococcaceae bacterium
CCCGTAAGGTTCCCCGCGTGACGCCCTGCCCATCGGCGGGCGCGGAGGAGATATGGCTGCAAAGTTCATCACCGAGCTGAAGCGGACGCACACCTGCAACGAGCTGACGGGCAAGGACGTGGGCAAGACCGTGGTCCTGTTCGGCTGGGTCCACACCCGGCGCGATCACGGCGGAGCGGTGTTCATCGACCTGCGCGACCGCAACGGGCTCACCCAGGTGGTCTTCGAGGCCCGCTTCGGGGCCGAGGCCCACCAGCTCGCCGGCGACCTGCGCCGCGAGTTCGTGGTCGGCATCCGGGGCACGGTCCAGAGCCGTGGCGCCCAGGTCAACCCCAAGCTCAAGACCGGGGAGATCGAGGTCCACGCCACAGACCTGGAGGTCTTCAACAAGAGCGAGGACCCGCCCTTCCTGATCAAGGACGACATCGACACCGACGAGCAGAAGCGGCTCGCGCACCGCTACCTGGACCTGCGGCGCCCCTCGCTGCAGCAGGCGCTCATCACCCGCTCCAAGCTCAACTCGCTGACCCGCACCTACTTCGGCGAGAACGGCTTCCTCGAGCTGGAGACGCCCTTCCTGGTGAAGTACACCCCCGGCGGCGCCCGTAACTTCCTGGTGCCCAGCCGCCTCTCCCCGGGCAAGTTCTACGCGCTCGCCGAGAGTCCCCAGCTCTTCAAGCAGCTGTTCATGGTCGCGGGCTTCGACCGCTACTTCCAGATCGTCCGCTGCTTCCGCGACGAGGACCTGCGCCTCGACCGCCAGCCGGAGTTCACCCAGATCGACGTGGAGATGAGCTTCGTCGAGCAGGACGACATCTTCGCCATGCTCGAGGGGCTCGTCGCCAAGCTCTGGAAGGAGCTCTTGGGCGTGGAGGTGAAGCTGCCGCTCCCGCGCATGGAGTTCGACGAGTCGATGCGCCGCTTCGGCAACGACAAGCCGGACGTCCGCTTCGGGCTCGAGCACACCGACCTCACCGAGCTGGTCCGCAAGCACGACGGCGGCGGCGTGCCGATGCTCAAGGAGGCCATCGGGCCCGGGATGATCGTCAAGGCGCTGCGCATCCCCAAGGAGCACACGCTCTCCCGCAAGGACACCGACGAGCTGGAGGTCGAGGCCAAGGGCATGGGCGCCAAGGGCCTCGCCCGCGCGAAGATCGGCGAGGGCGGCGAGTGGACGCAGTCGCCCATGGGCAAGACCATCACCCCGGAGCTGCGCGCGGAGATCAACGCGGCGGTGGGCGCCCAGCCGGGCGACCTGGTGCTCTTCCAGTTCGGCCGCGAGGCGCTGGTGCACGCGGTGCTGGCGAACCTGCGGCTCTCGCTGGGCAAGCGCTTCGGGCTCATCCCGCAGTACGGCTCGGGCGGCAAGTGGGAGTTCCTCTGGGTCGTGAACCCGCCGCTCTTCGAGTACGACGAGGAGGCGCAGCGCTGGGTGGCCGCCCACCACGCCTTCACGCGGCCGCACGACGCGGACGTCGAGTACCTGGGCACCGACCCCAAGCGCGTGAAGTGCTACCGCTACGACCTGGTCCTCAACGGCTTCGAGATCGGCGGCGGCTCCATCCGCCTGCACCGGCCCGACGTCCAGGAGAAGGTCTTCGCCGCGCTGGGCATCGACAAGCAGGAGGCGCAGCAGAAGTTCGGCTTCCTCCTCGACGCGCTCAAGTTCGGCGCCCCGCCGCACGGCGGCATCGCCCTGGGCATGGACCGCCTGGCGATGCTCCTCACCGGCGCCGCCAGCCTGCGCGACGTGCTCGCCTTCCCGAAGACGCAGAAGGGCACCGACCTCATGACCGGCGCCCCCGGTGACGTGGACGCAAAGCAGCTCGCCGACCTCAACGTGAAGTCCACGGTGGGCTGATGGCGAGGCGGGTCAAGGTCGACGTCACGCCGCAGAAGGGCGGCCCGCTGATCGGCTGGCTGGGCCAGCGGATCAGCGGTGCCCGCGAGGTGGCCAGCCGCCGCTTCGCGGTCGACCGGTACTACGACCTCGCCATCGACCCGGAGATCGCCGCCGACCCGGCCGGCCCCTACCGCGCGCACGTGGGGCGGCCGGGCCAGGGCCTCGAGCTGTTCGCCCCCGAGGCCCAGGCCCGCCTCAAGCTGCTGCTCGGGCACTTCAGCCCGGGCCAGTCGCTGGCCAGCGCCGACGCGCTGGTGTGGAACGTCTTCAGCCCCTTCCACCGCACCCGCGCCTCGCGCCGCTGGCTCAACGAGGTGCTCGCCGCCGCCTTCGGCCCCCGGGAGTACCCGGCCGACTGGATGGTGCGCCTCTGGCACCGCGAGGAGGTCCCCGTCCCGGGGTTCGCGGCCACCGTGGAGGCCGAGGCGGCCGTGACCCTGAGCGCGCCCGGGGGCTTCAAGTTCCTGGCGATCGCGGCGTGGCAGGACGACTTTCCCGAGGGGATGAGCGACCCCATCGCGCTGCACGCGAACCAGCTGCGCGGCTCGGTCCCCGACCAGTCCGGGCTGCTGGTGGTGGTCCCCTCGCCGCCGCGCTACCCGCCCGCGCACGACCCCTCGTCGGTCTTCCGCCGCTACTTCGTCCCCCAGCACGACGGGTACCTGCTCACCGAGGCCAGCTTCGCCCTGCCCGCCCGCGTGCGCATCGTCACCTGGGAGTCGCTGGGCGAGCGCGCGGACGTACACCCCCACGGCGTGGAGCTGCGCGCCTACGTGGGCTGGCGGGTGGCGCTGGTGGAAGGCGCCCAGGCCGAGCCGGCCCCCTGAAGACCCCCGAGGCGCCCGACATGCTCCGACTCCTCGCCGCCGCGTCCGTGCTCCTGTTGTTGGCCTCCTGCACCGTGCCCACCGTCGACCTCGTCGGCAAGGCGTGCGACTCCGACCACCCCTGCGTGCTCGGCTACGCCTGCGTCGCCGGACGGTGCGTGGACGGCTCCGCCCAGGTCGACGCCGGGACGGCGGCAGGCGATGCGGGGGCGGGCTGCACGCAGAACCAGCAGCGCGCCTGCGGGTCGGAGGAGGGGGAGTGCAGCTCGGGCACGCAGACCTGCGGCGCAGGCGGGGCCTGGGGGGCCTGCATCGGCGGCGTGGGTCCGAAGGACGAGACCTGCAACGGGAGGGACGACGACTGCGACGGCTCGACCGACGAAGCCGAGGACGTGGCGAAGACCGCTTCGCCGTGCGAGCTGCAGGCGGGGGTCTGCGCCGGGGCGCGCAAGGACTGCGACGAGGGCGTGGAGGTCGCCTGCGAGGGGCTCGACTACGGGGTGGACTACGAGGCTGGGGTCGAGACCAGCTGCGACGGCCTGGACAACGACTGCGACGGACAGACCGACGAGGGAATGGACAACGACCGGGACGGCTGGGGCGTGGACGTCACCTGTCCGCTGGGCAAGGGGGACTGCGACGACTGGAACTCGACG
>CAZAIE010000884.1:3396-3655 GCA_964485035.1 uncultured Myxococcaceae bacterium
CTGCAACGGCCGGGACGACGACTGCGACGGCAAGGCCGACCAGTCGTGGGCGTGCGTCCAGGGGGCCGCGGGGGAGGCCTGCGACTCCGGGTGCAACGGGACCGGGGTCCTGGTGTGCGGGGTGGCCTGCGGCGGCGAGTCGTGCCAGAAGCTCCCCGAGGTGTGCAACGGCAAGGACGACGACTGCTCCGGCGCGACCGACGAGGGGCTCACCGGCGGCGCCACGCGCCTCCTCCAGGGCGACGGGACTCCCTTCACC
>CAZAIE010000885.1:0-3653 GCA_964485035.1 uncultured Myxococcaceae bacterium
TGGCTCCTTCGGCGTCTCGGCGATGGTGCTGCCGGCGAAGGACATCCTCGAGTACTTCGCTACCCGCTACGCCGCCGACGTGATGCACGCCGCCTTCGCGGGGGGCGCGTCCGCGGCCACGGGAAGTTCGGACCCCGAGGCGCCCGACCACCGCTTCGCAGAGGAGCTGGAGGCCAGCGCCCGCCTCTCCGGCGAGAAGGGCGAGATGGCGCGCGCGGCGGTGGAGTGGGCCGGCGAGGCCTCGCAGGGCGCGCTCGCCGAGTTCCTACGCTTCTGCGACGAGTTCAAGGACACCCTCTCCAAGGACCTGAAGCTCCCGTCCTGGAAGGAGGAGGACCTGCTCGCGCTGGAGGGCCAGGAGGGCGTGGCCGACGAGCTGAACAAGAAGTGGACCCTGCTCAAGAAGCGGCTGGGCGAAGCCCACGACGCTGCCGGCCAAGCGGTCGATCGTGTGCTCAAGGAGGTGCGCGGCGCGGGCTCGAAGGGCAGCCTCTCGGACCGCCTCGCCGGCCAGGGCCCCATCCGCGAGCGCTACCTGCTGGTGCGCCTGCGCGACGCGCTGCGCGAGCGGCAGAACGTGGAGGCCCAGGCCTACGACCGGGTCAAGGACTTCACCCCTGGGAACGTCGAGGCCGCGTTTGCCGCGCACCGCGACCGGCTGGCGAAGACCGCACCCAAGACGGTGCGCGACCTGATGGGCAGCGACTTCAAGCCGGTGGTCGCGGAGTTCAAGCCCTGGCAGGACGGGGTGGTGCAGAAGTCGGCCGAGCAGTTCCGCAGCAAGGCGCTGGCGCGCTTCTACGAGGAGGTGGTCCGGGAGATCACGAGCCGCCTGCGCCGCTCGGGCGGCCTCTTCGACCGCGCCCGGGACATCGAGCGGATGATCGCCCAGAAGGCCGAGCGGCTCCTCGCCAGCGGCGGCGACCGCGAGCAGGGCGGGGCGGCCAACGAGTACGTGCTCGACGTCGAGGTCTTCCAGAACCACCTCACCGGCGACCGCTACTGGGAGCACCTCTACCGCGAGCGGGCGCCCTCCGACGCCGGGGTCGCCAACGCCCTGGACGCGGTCCGGCAGGCGAGCGACTCCGCCGCCACCGAGGACGAGGTCCGCGCCCGGGTGGTCGAGGCGCTGGTGGCGCTGGGCCGGGACCGGTTCCGCAAGGACGTGCTCGCGCTGCGCATGGACGAGGGGCTGCTCTTCGAGGCCCGGTCCGCCATCGCGATGCACCGGCTGACCGAGGCCGGCAAGCCCCCTCCGTCGATCGAGGCCGTCGCCGAGGAGCGCGCCCGGGTCGCCCAGCGTGACGCGGAGCGCTACCTCGCCGACAAGTTCGAGTTCGCCGGCCGCAAGTGCAAGCCGTTCGTCAGCCTCTACCCCGGCGGCCAGTACCTGCCCGACAAGAACTTCGCCACCTGCGCGAGAATCTACGCGGAGAGCCTGGGCCGGTTCCTCGCCGCCATCCCGAGCCATCCCATCGAGCGCCAGAACGTCATCGAGTCGGCCGACCCGCACCGGGTGGTCTTCTACTCCGCGAAGCTGGGCGTCACGCTCCACGCCATCCGCACCGTGACCGAGTACGCGCAGCGCTACCGCGTGGTGCAGGCCGACGAGGTCGCCCGCGGCAAGCCCTGGCCGCCGCCCGAGGGGCCGAAGGTCCCCGACATCCCTCTGCACGTGGACCAGGAGTGGGAGCGCGCCCCCGGCGAGGGCCTCTTCGACGTGGACCTCGAGTCGCTCAAGGGTCCGCGGTCGAAGCGGGCCTGGATGGAGAAGCGGCTCGCCCGCGCCGCTGCGACGAAGCTCCAGGAAGCCCGCGAGCAGGACCTCTCCTGCTTCGTCCTCGCGCTGGCCTTCGGGCTGGTGCAGCAGCGCCCGGAGGGCTACGTGGTCGCCGACCCGGCGCGCGACCGGCCGCTGCACCGGTTCCGCGACCGCGCGTTCGAGTGCTTCTGTTCCCTCCACCCGGACGTCAAGGGGTGGGTGAGGGCCGAGGCCGAAAAGTCCGTCGCGAAGCTCTTGGACGAGCGCCGTCACGAGGAGTTGACCCGGACGCTCAGGACGCTGAGGGAGTCGCTGGAGGCGGAGCGCCGGCGCGCCGACCTCCCGGAGGAGAAGGAGCACTTCGGGAAGGAGCTGAAGGCGCTCGAGGCGCTCGCCCGGGAGCACCGGGTCGACCTGGCGTAGCCCGGTGACGAGGCAGCGTTGAGCGAGCCGCTCGAGAATCCCAGCCTGGTGCTCTGCCTCGGCCGCTTCGGCGACGAGGTGGCGGGGCTGCTCGTGCGCGACGGTCCCGCGCCCCCGAACCTCGTGGTGACGCGGGTGTCCCTGCCTCCCGGGCCCGACGGTCGCCTGGTCGAGGAGCTCTCCTCGGCGGCCCGCGGGCTGCTCGACCTGCGGCAGCGGGTGGAGACCACCGGGGCCGCCGACGCGCGGCCCCCGCGCCTGGACGTGCTGCTCGTGGGCAACCTCGCAGAGGACGGGGTGGCGACGCTCGTGCCCGGGCTCTGCGAGCGGCTGGGGCTCACGCTGCGCGAGGACTACCGGCCCATCTTCGCGGGGTCGGGCGGGCGGCTCACCGTGTGCCCCGTGCTGGCGATGCCCCGCAGCGTGCGCGACCGGAGCGAGGTCCGGGCCGCCATCGACGCCCTGGACGCGCTCGCCCGCGCGCCCGACGAGCGGCGCCGGCCGCAGGCCCCCATCTACCTGGTCGAGGACCAGTCCGCGCGGTACGTGCTCTCGCCGGACGAGCTGATGCGCACCGTCGCCTCCTTCCTGCACCTGGTCCTCTTCTCCGGCCTGCGCCACCATGAGGACGCCCTCAAGTCCTTGCTCGAGCAGGACGGCGAGCCGGAGCGTCCCTTCGCGACCTTCGGCTGCGCCACGCTCGAGTTCGACACGCGTCCGCTGGAGGCCTACTGCGCGGGGCGCATCGCGGTGGAGCTGGCCGAGGCCATGCTGGAGGAGCAGCAGGCGCTCGCCGACGCGGAGGGCGCGGCGAAGCGGCTCTCCCCGGAGGCGCTGCTCGCGGCGGCGCTGGCCCGGGGGCCGAACGACCGGCCCCTGGTCGAGGAGCTGCGGCTCGATCGCGCGGCGCTCGAGCTGCGGGACCCGGGCTGGCGGGAGTCGCCCGAGGACGTGGAGGCGCTGCTCTCGCCGTACCTCGGTCGCGTCGTCGATGCGGCCACGAAGCAGCGGCAGGACATCGAGGGCTTCCGCATGGAAGCCGCCGCCCGCAGGGTCGACGAGGGCGGGCTCGGGGTGCTGCGCCGCGTCGAAGAGGCGATCGACGCGGAGGTCGCCCGCTGCCTCGCCGAGTCCCCGGCGGGGGCCGAGCGGGCCCGTCTGCGCCTCGAGGCGCTGGAGGCGCGGCTGAAGCGCCTGGAGGAGCAGTCCCGCACCGCGCTGGACAAGCCAGAGCTTCCGCCCCTGCCCGAGCCGGCGCGGCTGAGGTCGGCGGAGCAGGCCGCACGGGAGGCGCTCGAGCGCCGTCCCCGCCTCGGGCGGATGGCGACCTGGGGTGTCCTCGGCTCGGGGCTGCTGGCGCTGTTCCTCGCGGCGATGGCTCGGCTCTCCTGGCGTACCGCCACCACCGAGGTCGCCCCGTTCTTCTCGCCCGGCGTCCGGCCGGAGGGGTGGGCCGGCTACCTCGTGG
>CAZAIE010000886.1:0-3651 GCA_964485035.1 uncultured Myxococcaceae bacterium
GGGCCCGCCCGTCCCCGACGACCCGGACGAGGAGACCTCGACCGCGAGCGGCGGCGCCCGCAAGCCACCGCCGCCCGTTGCGGATCGCAGCCCCCCGGTCCCCGACCGCAGCCCGCGCCGTGGCACCGACGAGATGCCCACCATCACCTGGGCCGAGCCGGTGCCACGACGGCGCCGCCACACCCAGTCGATGAAGGGCACCACGGACTTCCCGTCTCCCGACACCGTGAAGCGCCAGAACCTCTTGAAGGTCCTGCTCTTCGTGGGGGCGTTCGTGGCCGGGGTGATCATCGCCATCGCGGCGTACGAGGTCTTCGCCGGGGCCCCCGAGCCTGAGCCCCAGCCGGCGCCGGCGCCCGCGGCCCCTTCCAAGCGGTGATTGCCGGGTGGCTCGGGTGGCTCCCCTCTTCGGGATTCGGGTTGCGGGAGCCCTGCCCGCGTGCTAAATCCCCGAGCGCTTTGTTCGGGCAGCAGACTGGTTTGACTGGGGTTTTTCCAGAGTCGCCTCGGAGCCGAGGCTGAAGAAGGAAGACGACAAGGGCGACGACGTCGCCTCGGCCTACCGGAAGGCCGCTCCCATCCTCGACGGCGTCTACCAACTGGTCGGCGCCGTGCTGTTGGGGACCCTGGGCGGCTGGTGGGCAGACAGCAAGCTGGGCACCTCGCCGGCGTTGGTCGTCGTCGGGGCGCTCTTCGGGATAGGAGCCGGGATGACGACGTTCATCCGGGCGGCCCTGTCCACCACGAAGAAGCGGCCGGGACCTCCGAAGTGAGGGCCGGCCCCGGGAACGGGATGCAGGAAGGCAACCAGAGCGCCAAGCGCAGCCTCTTCGGCAGGAGCCTCGCCTGGTTCGGCGCGACCACGCTGATCGCCGCCGTGGCGCCGTTCCTCCTCGACGGGGCTCCGCGGACCGGGGTCGTCGCGGGGGTCGTCACCGGCGCCTTCGCCTCGCTCTGCGCGCTGGGCCTGCTCTCCCTCGCCTTCGACCGCGGCATGAAGATGGTGGTCGGGGCGCTCGCGGTGGGCTTCCTGCTGCGCATGCTGCTGGTCGCCGCCGGGCTGCTCTCGTCGATGGCGCTGGGGGGCGAGCCGCTCGCCTTCGCCGCCGCGTTCTTCGGGCTGTACCTGGCCCACCAGGTCATCGAGTTCACGGTGGTGGTGAAGCGGTCGCGTTCCGTCCCCGCGGAGGGTCCGGCATGAGGTCGGTCTGCGTAGCCCTGGCGCTGCTCGTCTCCGCCCCCGCCTTCGCCCAGGAGGCGCCCGACCCGCACGCCGGCCACGGTGCCCAGGCGAAGGCTTCTGACGCCCACGCCAAGGTCCTGTCCTGCAAGGAGATCCTGGCGGCGTCGCACGGGGGCCACGAGGGCACGGCGGACGTCGCCGGCACCATCTTCCACCACGTCTCGGATGCCCACGTCCTGGCGTTCGAGAGCCCGCTCTCTCACGCGGCCCTCTCGGTGGACTTCAAGCGCGTGCAGTGCCAGCTCACCGGCTGGAACGGCGTTCTGCACCTGGGCTCGTTGACGGTGGACCTCACCCCGACCAAGCACACCTTCTGGATGTGGATCGCCGCCGCGCTGCTGATCCTCCTCTTCTGGGTGGGCGCGCCGAAGAAGGGCCAACTGGTGCCGCGCGGCCTGGGCTCGCTCTTGGAGCTGCTGGTGGTCTTCGTCCGCGACGAGATCGCGCGGAAGAACATCCCCGGCAAGGAGGGCGACCGCTACACGCCCTACCTGCTGACCTGCTTCTTCTTCATCCTGGTGATGAACTTCCTGGGGCTCATCCCCTACTGCGCGAGCGCCACCTCGAACATCGGCGTGACGCTGGCGCTGGCGCTGCTGACCTTCGTGATGACGCAGGCGGCGGGCATCCGCGCGGTGGGCGTGGGCGGCTACCTGAAGCACCTGACCGGCGGCGTGCACCCGGCCCTCTGGCCGATCATGATCCCCGTCGAGTTCCTGGGGCTGTTCACCAAGCCCTTCGCCCTCACCATCCGCCTCTTCGCGAACATGGTGGCCGGGCACATCGTCATCTACTTCCTCATCGCCCTCATCTTCATCCTCAAGAGCGCCTGGCTGGCGGCGGTGTCGGTGCCCTTCGCCTTCGCCATCTACCTGCTCGAGATCTTCGTGGCCCTGGTGCAGGCGTACGTCTTCACCATGCTCTCGTCCCTCTTCATCGGCTTCGGGGTGGCGATGGGCCACCACGCGGGCCACGACGCTCACGACGCGCACGGCGAGGAAGCCGGGCACGGCGCGCATCACTGACGACTGACGCTTCACGGAGGCAGACCAATGACGAACCTGGCACTGGCGTACTTCGCGGCGGGCATCGGAGCAGGCATCTCGGTCCTGGGCGCGGCCCTCGGCATCGGCAAGCTCGCGGCCTCCGCGATGGACGGCACCGCGCGCCAGCCCGCGGCGGCGAGCGACATCCGGACCTCGATGATCATCGCGGCCGCGCTCATCGAGGGCGTGACCCTCTTCGCCGAGGTGGTGTGCATCATCCTGGCGACGAAGGCCTAGTCGCAGCAGCGAGCAGAGACAGACGCGGGGGCCCGGCGCGACGCGGCGGGCCCTCACGGAGGCACGGATGCTGCCCGTCGACTATGCGGTGCTGGGTGCGAGCCTGACCGAGGTCAACCCCGGTCTGACCTTCTGGACGATCATCACGTTCATCGTGGTGTTCATCGTCCTGCGCTGGAAGGCCTGGGGGCCCATCCTCCAGATGGTGCAGGAGCGCGAGAAGGCCATCCAGGACGCCATCGACGCGGCGAAGCGCGAGCGGCAGGAAGCCGAGCGCATGCTCGGGGAGCAGAAGCAGGCCATCTCCGAGGCGCGCCGCGAGGCCGCGGACCTGGTGAAGAAGAACCAGGCCGAGGTCGAGAAGATGCGCGAGGACCTGCTCGCCAAGAGCCGCAAGGACGCCGAGGAGGTCCTCACCGCCGCCCGCCGGCAGATCGAGGACGAGAAGAACAAGGCGCTCGCCGAGGTCCGCCACCACGCCGTCGACCTGGCCATCCAGGCTGCGCAGCGCCTCGTGGAGAGTTCCCTCGACGAGGGCCGTCAGCGCCAGCTCGTGACCGAGTTCATCGCGCAGATCGAGACGCGCAAGCCTTCGGCGTAACACTCGGCGTTGCACCCCACGAGCGATCCGGCCTGCGCCGGGGGATGAATCCCCCGGCTCTACCTGGGACGGACCGAGCTCGGATGAAGCCCGCTTCGCGGGCTGGGCGGGCGGTGCTCAGGAGACATCCCAGGACTCCGGCCTTCATGCGCAGGCGAGCAGCTGGCTACAGCCCCCCGGGACCTGAGGCGCTCTTGATCCCGTCTCGACGCCTGCTCCACGGGGGCCGAGGCGCCATCACGAAGGCAGCCTGCTCGAGGACCTACGCCTCCGCGATGGTCGCGACGCGGCGGCGGCGCTTGGCCTCCTCCACGTGGACCCGGAGCTTGTCGGCGAGGAAGTCCGGGCCCTTGATGCCCCGCAGCACCAGCCTCGCCTCGTTGCGGTCGGTGGAGTGGATGACCAGACGTCCGTAGCCGACCATCCGCTCCATCAGCGGCTCCTCCACCTCGAGGTCGGTCACCCGGTACAGCTCCAGGTACTCGGTCTTCCGGGAGAGGATGCCGACCTTGAGGATGATGCGC
>CAZAIE010000887.1:0-3648 GCA_964485035.1 uncultured Myxococcaceae bacterium
CAGTAGCGCGCCCGGAAGACCTCCGCCATGCCCCCGGCGCCGAGCCTGTCGACGAGCAGGTACTTCCCCATCAGGTCCCGCTCGCGCAGGTTGCGGATGGCGTCCTCGGACTTCTTCACCAAGAGGTTCGCGACCGCCGCCGTGGCCGCCCCCGCGTAGAAGAGGAAGAACGCGCGCAGCACCGCGTAGAGCGGGCTGAGCGAGCTGGGGTAGCCGTCCCCCAGCTCCGGGTGGATCTTGAGGAAGTAGATGGCCAGGAACTCGGCGGCGGCGAGCAGGCCCGCGGCGTACGCCAGCCGGCGGTTCGCCCGCATCGACGAGGCCATCACCAGCACCGTCCACACCGCCAGCGCCGGCGCGCTCATCGCGTAGTAGGGGCCCTCGCGGAAGGCGTCGATGAGGAACAGAAGGCCCGGCGCCGACACCTCGACCGACACGTTCACCCACGAGACCACCGGGTGGAAGAAGCCGCGCTGGATCGCCAGGACCAGCAGCGCGTAGTAGGCGAGCCCCAGCCCGGCCAGCAGCGCCATCGGCAGCGCGACGCCCCAGCCCACCACCGGCCCGGTCGAGAGGCTCGCGAGCCCGATGAACCCGCTCAGGCCCGCCATGAACAGCGCGATGTGCCGCTCCCGCTTCGGCGCCTCGCGGCGCAGCTCGTCCTGGACCAGGTGCGCGAGACCCGAGGGCACCGGTGAGGAGGGTGAGGCCATGCGCCGCCGTAGGTCCTTGAGTCGTGGTGCGTCAGGAATCGGAAGAGTGCGAGTCCGCCCTCAGGGCGCCTTGGGCCGGGCAGGGCGGGGCCGGCGGACGGGCACCGGGAGCCCGACCGCCTCCATGAGGGCCGGGAAGGTGAACGGCTTCTGGAGGAAGCCCGCGAGGCCCAGGCTCGCGAAGCGCTCCATCGCCTCACGCGCGCCATAGCCGCTCATGAGCATCACCCGCGCGTCGGGGCGGATGGCCCTGAGGTCGAGGAACGTCTCCGGGCCGTCCTGGCCGGGCATGTTCAGGTCCAGCAGCACCACGTCGATCTCGGCGGCGTGGGTGCGGAAGACCCGGACCGCCTCCGGGCCGTTCTCGGCGACGAAGACCTGCACGTCCTCCAGCTCCAGCATCTTGCGGGTGGTGGTGCGCACCGCCGCCTCGTCGTCCACCAGCAGCACCCGCCGGCGGGGGACGCGCACCTCGGGCGTCGGGACCGTCGCGGCGACTGGACCGTGCAGCGGCAGGAGCAGCCTCAGCGCAAAGCCGCGGCCGGGGGACGATTGGAGCGCGATGGCGCCCTGGTGCCGCTGGACGATGCTGCGCACCGCCGTGAGCCCCAGCCCGCGGCCCGCGCGCTTGGTGCTGAAGAAGGGCTCGAAGAGCCGGTCGCGGGCGTCGTCGGCGAGCCCGGGGCCGTCGTCGGACACCTCCAGGAAGGCGCACTCGCCCTCGGGAAGCGGGCCGCGGACCACGCAGCGGTCGAGCAGCTCCCGGTCGAGCTGGAGCCGCCCGGTGCGGACGGTGACCTGGCCGCCCTGGTCGCCCAGCGCCTCGGAGGCGTTGGTCACCAGGGTCACCAGCACCTGCCTCAGCTGCGCGGCGTCGCCGTGGACCACCGGCCCCGCGGGGTCCAGCTCGCGCGCGAGCCGCACCGTCCGGAAGACCGAGGCCTCGAGCAGGGCGCCGACCTCCGTCACCAGCGCGGCGAGCGAGTGCGGGCCGAGCGCGGCCGCGTCCTCCCCGGAGTAGGTGAGCAGCTGCGAGACCAGCGCCGAGGCGCGGGCCAGGTCGTCCTGGGCATCCTGCACGCAAACCCTCCCCTCGCTCCCCGCAGGGAGCGTCGCCAGCGCCGAGTCCACGCGGCTGCGGACCCCCGCCAGAAGGTGGTGGAGCTCCCGGGCGATGGCCCCGGCCAGCACCCCCAGGCTCTCCAGCTTCTGGGTGTGGGTCAGCTGCTGCTCGGCCTCGCGCCGGTGGGCCAGCTCGGCCTCCAGCTCGCAGAGCCGCAGGTCGCGCGCGTCGGACTTCGGTTCGTCCCCCATGACGGAAGAGACTACCCCGCCGAGGCCCGCTTCAGCTCGTCGAAGCCGGGGAGGCTGGAGAGGTCGGGCACCACCACGATCTCGATGCGGCGGTTCGCGGCCTTGCCCTCCTGGCTGTCGTTGGGGCGCGCCGGCTTGTGCTCGCCGTAGGCGGCGGCGCTGATGCGCTCCGCGGGCAGGCCGGCCTCCACCATGGTCTTGACCACGGTGAGCGCGCGCGCCGCGGCCAGCTCCCAGTTCGAGGGGTACTGCGCGGTCTTCATGGGCACGTTGTCGGTGTGCCCCTCGACCTGGAACTTCCGCTCGGGGATGCCGGCGAGGAGCTTGGCCACCTCGGCGATGGAGGCCTCGCCGTCCTTGGACAGCTTGGCCGACCCGGAGGCGAAGAGGACGTCGGAGGCGAGCGCCACCACCATGCGGCCATCGACGATCTTCACCTGCAGCTTGCCGGCGTCGATGAGCGCCTTGAAGCGGCCGAGCAGGTTCTTGAACTCGGCGATGCGCGCGTCGGCCTCGGCCTTGCGCTTGGAGAGGTCGGCGAGCGCCGCCTTCATCTCCTCGATGGAGGCCTGCAGGCGGCTCTTGTCCTTGAGCATCGAGGACTTGTCGCCCTCGAGCGCGCTCTTGGCCTTGGCGGTGGAGTCCAGCTCGGCCTGGGTCTTGGCCAGCGAGGCGCTCGCGGCCTCCAGCTCGGCCTTGACGGCCGCGATGCGGTCGCCCAGGTCCTTGGAGGTCTGCTCGAGCTTCGCGGCCAGCTCGGTGTTCTCGGCCTTCGCGCGGTCGAGGTCGGCCTTGAGCCCGTCGCGGTCCTTCTGCATGGCGTCGAAGGTTCCCTGGGTGACGCAGCCGGTGAGGAGCGCGGCCAGGGCGCAGGTGGCGAGGCGGTACATGACTTCCTCCTAGAGTGGGTCGTTGGAGCGGGCGGGATACTATGCCCGCCGCGCGCCGAAGGGGAGCGCCGATCGCGGCTCGCGACGGAGGTCGGACATGAAGAGCCTCACCCGCTACAAGACGTTCAACACCCGGCGCCGCCGGGAGCTGGTGCGCATCACCGAGGACGTCGCCCAGGTCTGCCGCGAGAGCGGGATCCGCGAGGGGATGATCCTGGTCAGCGCCATGCACATCACCGCCGGCGTCTTCATCAACGACGACGAGCCCGGCCTGCACGCGGACATCGAGGAGTGGGTGCAGCGGCTCGCCCCCGGGCCTGCGGCGGACGACTCGCACGACGGACCCGACTACCGCCACCACCACTCGGGCGAGGACAACGGCGACGCGCACCTGAAGAACCTGCTCGTCGGGCACCAGGTGATCGTCCCGGTCACCGAAGGGAAGCTCGACCTGGGGCCCTGGCAGCAGGTCTTCTACTTCGAGTTCGACGGCCGGCGCCCCAAGCGCCTGGTGATCAAGGCGATGGGCGAGTGAGTCCCGAAGCGCCCATCCACCGACGCGTCGCCCGCGGGGCGCCGCTGCCGTCCTACTGCGCCTGCTGCCTGAGCTGCGTCGAGGGCGAGGACGCGCGCTTCCCCCTGCGCCGGGGGCTCGCCATCCCCTGGTGCGAGGACTGCCGCTCGTCCCACGCCGCCTCGGCCTCGACCTCGATGGAACGGGCCACCACCAG
>CAZAIE010000888.1:0-3643 GCA_964485035.1 uncultured Myxococcaceae bacterium
CCTCCTCCGGCACCTACTACGTGACGGTCACGCCCGTGGCCCCCACCTCCTCCTGGAACCCCATCCTCTACGTCACCTCCACCTGCGGCTCGACCTCCACCTGCCTCGCCGGCGCCAACAACGGCTCCTGGAGCACCGGCGAGTCCGTCCAGTTCAACGCCACCGCCGGCACCCCCTACTTCGTCACCGTCGACGCCGCCTACAACACCGCCGGCACCTTCTCTCTCAGCATCCAGAAGCTCTGACGGCCACCGGTCGGCCGGCGTCCAGGAAGGGAAGGGTTCGGCGAGCCTCAGCGCAGCGCCCGACGCGTGACGTACGCTCCGGCGACCACCAGCGCGCACCCCACGGCGATCCCGCGGTCGGGGACGACGCCCAGGTACAGCGCCGCCAGGCCGAGCGAGGCCACGGGCATGAAGTAGCTGGCGACCCCGAGCAGCGCGTGGTCGCCCCGGCGCACGCCTCGCTCCCAGAGGGGATAGGCGAGAGCCATGGGCCCCGAGGCGAGCACCGCCAGCTCGACCACCGCGCGCGCCGACCACCGGGCCTGCTCGCCCGTCGCCAGCGCCCCAGTCGCGAGCAGCGCGCCGGACACGAGCAGGAAGAGCGGCACGGCGTCGGCGTCCCCTTCCGCGGGTCCGAACCGCCGCGCGAGGTTCGAGTAGAGAGCCCACAGGAGCCCGGCCAGCGCCGCCAGCGCGAGCGGAACCACGGACGAGGGCCCCAGCCTGCCGAGCGCCGTGGGCTCGCCGACGATGGAGGCCGCCGCGCCCGCGAACGCCAGGGCGCACCCCGCCGCCAGCAGCCCCTTCGACGCCCGGCGCCCGAGAAGCGGGACCGAGAGCGCCACCATCGCCGCCGGCCAGAGGTAGTTGAGCAGCCCCACCACCAGCGTCGTGGGACGGTCCGCGGCGAGCCCGATGGCGGCGTACAGGCACGCCATGTAGCCCACGAACAGGGCCCCGCAGCCCACGAGGTACGCGGGCGGCAGTCTCAGCATCCTGGCCGCCCCTCCCCGAAGCGCCGCTGCGGCAAGCGAGAGCGCCCCGCCCACGAGGAGCGCCCACGCCGGCGCCCAGAGCGCGCCCAGGGCCTCCGCGAGGGATCGGGAGAGCGCCACGGTAACGGCCCAGAGCGCCAGGGCGAGGAGCCCCTGCGCCGTCGCGCGCTTCGCAACGTTCATCGCCGCTTCGGCTCCAGCACCCGCCAGCGCAGCGCCTTCACCGGGGTCGCGCCCCAGTCGGTGGCGGCGAGCGGCTGCTCGGCGGGCTCGGCCCAGCAGGTGTGGATCATCACGTCGCTCGTGGAGAACACGCCCAGCGGCGGCTCGTCCCGCACGAAGGCCCCGACGTGGCGGGGGAAGAGCAGCAGGTCCCCGGGGAGCAGGCCCGCCTCGCCGACCGGGATGGGCTTGCCGCGGCCGTCCCGGTACACCCCGTCCTCGCCCGGGCCCGCGCTCTGTGCGACCAGCCGCGCGAAGGCCGGGAGCCCGTACGTCGAGGTGTAGGGGACGTCGTGGCCCAGCCGGCGGACCCCGTAGGTCACGAAGTCGGCGCAGTCGCTGCCGATGCGCCGCTCGGCCTGGTGCACCGCTGGCGGGTCCCCCGCCGAGCCCCAGATGTAGGGCGTGTTGAACAGCTCAGTGAGGTAGCCCAGGTAGCTGTCGTCCCGGCGCACGGTGACCCGGGCGACCTCGGCGGATAGCCCCCCGCGGTAGAGCTTCTCGGAGCCTGGAGAGGCCCCCACCTGGGCGCCCAGCCGGACCTCCACCTTGAAGGCCATGGTGCCCAGCCCACCGCGGTCGCCCAGGAGCGAGGCGCGCACCTCAGCCGGGCAGGAGAGCCGGTCGTCGCAGGAAGGGATGGGGACGTCCCGGTAGGGCACGGGCTCCCAGTGGAAGCTGGGGTCGGTGTTCGAGAGCGAGCGCGCGGCCACCTCGACCTTCCACCAGCGCACGACGAGCGGGCCGTCCTCGGGTGTCGGCGGCCGGGCGCGACTGCGTCGGCCCTCGAAGACCACCTCGGGGACGCCGGCGACGAGGCCGCGCTCCGGGGACCAAGCCACGGCGTGGAGGGTGACCGCGGTGCCCAGGCGGACCCGCTTCTCGGCTCCGTCGGGGATGCCGGCGCCCGCGCTGGAGACGATGCGGACGGTCAGCGGAGGAGCGGCCGTGAGGACGGCGACGGCCAGCAGGCAGAGGGAGCTCACGCCCACGACTTGTACCCCATGCCCCGAGACTGCGGGGAGGAGTAACCTCCCCCCACGATGGGGTTTGTTCCCCGTCAGCCTGCCGCCCGGAGGTCCCATGGTCCGCACATCGATGCTCCTCCTGGCGGTCGCGGTGCTCGCGAGCGGCTGCGAGATCCGCAAGGGCAAGAGCAAGGGCGACGGGGTCTGCGTGGCCAGCTGCCTGAACCGCAGCTGCGGCGACCCGAACGGCTGCGGCGGCTACTGCACCGCCTGCCCCGGCTCCGGGATCTGCGTCGACTCGGTGTGCGTGGACGCCTCCGAAGAGACCTGCTGGCCGGCCTGGGGCGAGTGCGGTTGGGATGGCTGCGGCGGCTGGCTGGGCAGCTGCTACGCGGACGAGTACTGCGCCGGGAACTGGTGCTACTCCGACGACGACTGGGAGGACGACCCCCCGGCCGAGGACCCCGACTCCTTCGATCCCGACCCGTACGACCCTGACCCGTACGACCCCGACCCCTACGAGTGCGAGCCCGACTGCTCCTGGGGCTGCGGCGACGACGGCTGCGGCGGCTGGTGCGGGGACTGCTGAGTGAGTCAGTCCGTCGTCGTGGGGTTCTGGCCAGGAGGCTCCAGACTGCGACTGCAAGAGTAGGCCTCGGGTTCGATTCCGGTTCCTGAAGCCTGGGGTGTGGGGTCTGGAGTCCGCGGCTGGCCGGCCTAGGGACCAAACACGTGGCGCAGCGCCTGCGCCCCGGCGAGGCGGTCGGCGCCAGGGAGCGGCACTCCCTTGAACTTGCGCAGCAGCGCGCGGTCGCAGCTGCGCCGCTCGGCGAGGTTCCAGAACGCCGTCCGCGGGTGCCCCAGGGCGGTCTCCACCGAGGCCGCCTCGTGCAGGGCCCCGCAGAGCCGCGAGGCGCACTCGCCGGCGCGCTCCATCACCGCGGGGTCCACGCCCGGGTAGAAGAACCCCGAGGCGGCCTGGTCCAGCTCGCGCGCCGAGGCGAGCCCCGCCGCGTCGACGGGCGCCCAGCCGGACACGTCCCTGCCCTGCCGCTGCGCCGCCTCGAACGCCTCCCGCTCGATGCCCAGCAGCGCGACCGCCGCCTCGTCCCCCGCAGGCAGCCCCTGGCTCCGGAGCAGGCCGGCCAGGTGCCGCACCTCGGAAACCGCCGCGGGCAGGTCGCCCCGGGGGCCCAGCGCGCGGACGAACCTCAGCTTCGCCCAGTCGAGGAACTGCCCATAGACCGGCGCGACGATCACCAGGGCCTCGGCTGCTCCCGAGAGCTCGTCCAGCGGGGACTCGGCGAGGCTCCAGGTGTCGTACCCGCGGAGCGTGCCCAGCCAGGAGAGGTCCACCCCGTAGAGGTCGGACTCACCGAGCCGGTCTGACCAGCGCGCGCCCGCATCGGCGATGCGCGCCGTGAGCTCCGGGGAAAGGTGCAGGCTCCCGGGG
>CAZAIE010000889.1:0-3641 GCA_964485035.1 uncultured Myxococcaceae bacterium
GTGTGTGGTGGGGCCGGTGCCGGGGAGGAAGCGCTCGTGCAGCGCGGCGGGGCACGCCGGGCCTGCGAGCTTTCCCGAGAGGGCGCAGACGTCGCGGGCCTCGAAGCGCGAGGCGTCCACCAGCGGCGCCGGCCTGAGGTCCCGCATCGCGCGAATCATGATCCTGCGGAAGAGCGGCGCGGCGCCGGTGATGCCGCTGACCCCACGCATCGGCGTGCCATCGAAGTTGCCCACCCACACGGCGACCGTGCGCTCGGCGGTGTAGCCAGCGGTCCAGTTGTCGATGTACGCGCGGCTGGTGCCGGTCTTCGCCGCGGCTGGAAAGGGCAGGCGCAGCGCGTTGTGCACCCCGAACGCCGGAGAGCGGGCACGCTCGTCGGAGAGGATGTCGGTGAGCAGCGCCACGGCCGGCTCGGGCAAGAACCTCCGCGCCTGGAGGTCCAGCCGGGGCAGAAGCGTCGAGCCGTCTGCACCGCGGGCCGAGGCGACGAGCTTCACCGGGCCCACGACGCCGCCCCGGGCGAGGCCGCGGTAGCCGCGCGCGAGCTCTAGCAGGCTGACGTCGCCGTTCCCCAGCACCACCCCCACGCCGTAGTGCGAGGGGTCCTTCGCCAGCGACTCGAAGCCTGCCCGGCGCAGCACCTCGACGACCGCGTCCGGTCCCAGCTTCTCGGTGAGGCGCACCGCGGGGACGTTGTAGCTGTTCGCCAGCGCCGCTCGCAGCCGCACCGGGCCGTGGACGCGACGGTCGTAGTTCCGGGGCACGTAGTCGCCGGTGGGCGTGGCCAGGTGCGTCTCCACGTCCGAGAGCACCGTGGAGGGCGTGTAGCCGCGCGCGAGGGCGAGCCCGTACGCGAAGGGCTTGAGGGCGCTTCCGGGCTGGCGCAGCGCGCGCACGCCGTCGTTCTGGCCACCCCGCTGCTCGTCCAGGAAGTCCGCCGAGCCGACGTAGGCCAGCACCTCGCCGCTCGCGTTGTCGAGCACCACCGCCGCCGCCTGGCCCACGCGCCGGTCCTGGAGTCCCGAGAGTTCCTCGCGGATCAGCGCCTCACAGTCGGCCTGCAGCGCGGGGTCGAGGGTGGTCGTCACCTCGCTCGCCGCGTCGAGCCCGAGCGACGGCAGCGCGTGGAGCAGGTGGGCCGTCAGGTGTGGCGCCTTGAAGACCCGCTCCGGCGGGACCAGGTCGAGCGTCGCCTCGGCCTCCACGCGCTCCTCCTCGAGGGTCAGCGCGCCTGCAGCCCTCATCGCGGCGAGCACCGCGCGCAGGCGGTTCCGTGCGGCGTCGGGGTGGCGGTAGGGGTCGTACCGCGCCGGCGAGCGCGCCATCCCCGCGAGCAGCGCCGCTTGGCCCGCAGACAGGGACGAGGCGGGGCGCCCGAAGTAGAGCTGGGCCGCCGCCTCCACTCCGAAGGTCGAGTTTCCCAGGGGGATGCGGTCGAGGTACTCGCGGAGGATCCGCTCGCGCGGCAGGTGCGCCGTCAGCCGCAGCGCCCAGAGCGCCTCGCCGAACTTCCCGGCAAACGTGCGCTCGCGCGGGGACAGCCGCCGGGCGAGCTGCTGGGTGAGCGTCGAGGCGCCGCTGACGATGCGCCCGGCGCGCAGGTTCTGTGCAAGGGCCCGGGAGATGGCCAGCGGGTCCACGCCGGGATGGTGGGGAAACCGCTTGTCCTCGGCCGCGAAGAAGGCCTGGCGCACGCGCGGCGGGATCTCGCCGGGGAGGGGCACGCTGCGCCCGTCCTCGCGGGAGCGCAGCTCGCGCAGGAGGTTCCCCTGCCGGTCGGTGAGGCGCAGCGAGACCACCCCCTCGCGCGCGAGCAGCACCTCAGGGAGCGGCCAGACCACGAAGACGAGGGCGGCCGCCAGCGCGAGGCCCGCGGCGCCGAGCGCGCCGCGGACCAGCCAACGGATCCCACGCACCTGCACTGCGCTACTTCCCCGCGACCGGGGTCGGCAGCGAGATGAGGAAGCGCCCGCCGTCCGAGCGGCCGAACACCTCGGGCGCGTACATCTCCTCGGCGTGTGCGGGCTTGAGCACGAAGTCGCCCGGGGTCGTCGCGCGCGCCACGAAGCTGTGGACGTGCACGCCCGGGGTCAGGTGGGTCGCGAAGAGCACCACGCGGTCGTCGCGCATCTCGGTGTGGTCGAACGGGCTGTAGAACCGGCTCGCCCAGGGGCTCGTCGGCTCCGCGTCCTCCTCGCTCTCGTAGCCGTAGCCCTCGCCCGGGCCCTCGTCCATTCCCGTGGTGGGCAGCTTCGCGGTGGAGGCGAGCGAGGTGTCCACGGCCTCGAGGCCGGAGGGCAGGGGGACGTCCACGGCGACGTAGTGGCGCTCCATGTGCGAGGCCACCCGGACGCGGACGCGCACCAGGTCGCCGGCGAAGAAGCTGCGGGCCTGGCCGCCGCCGGTGTACGGCTCGAACCACCGCTGGACGATGAGCCCGCGATCCAGGGCGGTCACCGGCAGCTCTGCCGGGGCATAGCGGAGCAGCGCGCTGTAGTAGAGGACGCCCGCCGGGCCCTCGCGCTGGAACAGCAGCGGCTGCTGCCCCTTGAGCGCGGCGACCTTCTCGATGGGCACCACCAGCTTCTTCACCTCCATGCTGCGGCCCTTGAACGGCGTCGAGGAGAGCTCCTCGGTGCCCAGGGTGACCTTGGCCAGGAAGTCGGGGGTGTCCTTCTCCTTGGTGCGCAGCACCTCGGTGAGCGCCATCAGCGAGAAGGCGGCCTCCTGGGTGTTGCGGTACTGGCCGTCGGCGCGGCGCACCTTCACCAGGTACCGGCCGATCTTGGAGACGAACGGGTGCTCGGGGGAGATGTCGGTGAGCGTCTGCAGCACGATCGCCGTGGTGCGCGTGTCCGAGGACCACAGCGTCGCGTAGGTGCGCGCGTCGGTCTCCTCGAAGTGCACCTCGCCCGCCGACTCCTTGGCGAAGTTGGTGATCTCGGTGAGGAGCTGCTTCGCCTGCGCCTTGTCGCCCCCGCCCGTGTACATCGCGTCGGCGAGCATGGCCCTCGAGAAGAGGGGCAGCTTGTCCCGGCGCTTGTACAGCTCGCCGTAGTACGAGGACTTGGGCGCCTTGGTCCGCGCGAGCGAGTAGAGGGCGAAGACCCGGGTGGCGTCGCCGGGCGGGTGGCAGCCCCAGCCGCAGTCCACGCACTTGTTCGCCGCCACGGTGTCGGAGAGGAACTTCTGTCCCTTCTTCAGCGCTGCGGCGTCCACCGCGAAGCCCGCCTCCTTCGCGCGAAAGAGCGCCAGCACCGCGTAGCTCGAGGCCCAGGTCTGCGAGCAGCCCTCGCCCGGCCAGTAGCGGTAGCCACCGTCGTGGTTCTGCAGGTCCTGGATGGCGCGCACGGTGCGCTTCACGACGTCGTCCGGGCCCTCGGCGCCCTTCAGATCAACTGTGTTCCCCAGCCAGGCGTTCATCACCTCGCGCTCGCGCTCGGCCCGCTCGGTGGGGGAGGGGAAGGACACCCCGAAGGTCTTCTGGATCTCGCGCAGCGCGATGAAGGGCACCAGCCGGCTGGAGAGCTGCTCCACGCAACCGTACGGGTACTCGACGAGCTGGCGCATGTTCTCGTCGAAGTTGCCCATCATCGTCGAGGCCAGCGTCACCTCCAGCCCACCCACGTCGGGGCGGATG
>CAZAIE010000890.1:0-1426 GCA_964485035.1 uncultured Myxococcaceae bacterium
GCCCGCCGGACCCGAACCCACGCGCTACGGCGATTGGGAACGCAACGGCCGCTGCGTCGACTTTTGATCCAGGGAGTCCTCATGCGCCAACGGCCGCTGTCGCCGCACGCAACCGTGTACCGCTTCCAGTACACGATGATCGGTTCTTTCGCCCACCGCGTGAGCGGGCTCGCTCTGTCCGCGGGCCTGCTGGTGTTCGTCGCGTGGCTGGCCGCAGCCGCGGGCGGCTGGGGCAGCTATGCGGCCGCGGTCGCGCTGCTGTCTGGCCCGTTCGCGAAAGGCGTGCTCGCGCTGTGGCTGCTCGCGTTCTGGCTGCACGGCCTCTTGCGCCCGCTCGTGCCGTACCTGCAGGACCCGCCCGCCTTCCCCCAGTACGCGCTCCTCGTGTACCTGGCGATGCCGCTCTTCCTCGCGGTGATCCTGGTCTTCGGGGCGCACCGCACCTTCGAGCGCGCCCACTCCGAGTTGCGGCTCGCCTGGGACCTGGTGCGGGTGCACGCCGCCGTCCTCGCCGGCCTCGCGCTGCTGGGCTACCTCACCCAGTCGGTGATCAACCGCAGCATCGTCGGGCTCTTCCTCGCGTGCAGCTTCGCGCTGCTCTGGGGCGAGCGGAGCCTGCTGGGGAGGTGGCAGCGCTTCCAGCACGCGAGCGGCCAGGGGCGCCAGCGGGTGCTGCTGGTCGGCAGCCCGGGGCCGACGATGCTGGCCTTCGTCCTGGCGAGCTGCCGCGACCCCTACCCGCCCGAGTTCGTCGGCTACCTCGACCCCAGCGGCGCGGCGGCTTCTCCCGGGCTCCCGCTCACCTTGCTCGGAGACCCCGGCCGGCTGGAGGACGTGCTGCGCCGGGAGGCGGTGGACCGCGTCCTCTTCTTCCCTCCGCTGCTGGACGGAGAGGCGACCAGCGCCGCGGTCTCGGTCTGCGACAGCGTCGGCGTCCCCGTCGGCTTCTCCATCGCCGCGACCCCGGTGGCGGGCATCCAGCCGCGGGTGGACGAGCTGGCAGGGATGCCCTTCGTCTCGCTGGAGCGCGCCCCCAGGCCTCCGGGCGAGCTGGCGGTGAAGCACGCGGTGGACTTCGTGGCCGCCGGGCTGGGGCTGCTGCTCCTCGCACCGCTGCTCCTGCTGGTGGCGCTGGCCGTGCTGGTGACCATGGGCCGGCCCATCCTCTTCCTCCAGCAGCGCGCCGGGCTGCACGGCCGCCGGTTCCGCATGCTCAAGTTCCGCACCATGGTGAAGGACGCGGAGGCCAGGAAGGCTGAGCTGCTCGAGCGCAACGAGCTGAGCGGCCCGGTCTTCAAGCTCACGGAGGACCCGCGGGTGACCCGGCTGGGGAGGCTCTTGCGCAAGACCTCCATCGACGAGCTGCCGCAGCTGGTGAACGTCTTCCTGGGCCAGATGAGCCTGGTCGGCCCGCGGCCGCTGCCGG
>CAZAIE010000890.1:1436-3639 GCA_964485035.1 uncultured Myxococcaceae bacterium
AGGCAGGTGATGCCCGGCTTCATCGAGAGCCGCCGCCGGTGCCAGCCCTTGATGCGCTCCTGCTCTCCCACCGGCAGCGGCTCTCGATGAAGCCGGGCATCACCTGCCTCTGGCAGGTCAGCGGGCGCAGCGACGTGAAGTTCGAGGAGTGGATGGCCATGGACCTGCAGTACGTCGACCGCTGGTCGCTGGCGCAGGACCTGCGCATCCTCTTGCGGACGATCCCGGTGGTGCTCAGCGGCCGCGGGGCGCGGTGAGGGGAGGACGGATGGCGGGCTCCGAGCGGATTCTGGGCGTGCGCATCGACCGGACCAGCTATGCCGCGGCCACCGACCAGATCGTCGCGTGGGCGCGCGCGGGCGAGTCGCGCACGGTCTGCGCCGCCAACGTCCACGTGGTGATGGAGGCGCACGACTCCCCGGGCCTGCGCGCCGACCTGGAGGCCACGGACCTCGTCACCCCCGACGGCATGCCGCTGGTCTGGTACCTGCGCGCGCTGGGGCACCGGTCGCAAGAGCGGGTCTACGGCCCCGACCTCACGCTCTCGGTCTGCGGCGCGGCAGCGCGCGCGGGCCTGCCCATCGCGCTCTTCGGGACCACGCCCACCACCCTGGCCGCGCTCGAGGAGCGGCTGGTCCAGCGGTTCCCCGGGCTCCGGGTCGCCTGGCGCGAGGCGCCCCCCATGGGCCACTGGGCCCCCGAGGAGGACCGCCGCATCGCCGCGGAGGTGTCGGCTTCGGGCGCGCGCCTCCTCTTCGTGGGGCTGGGCTGTCCGCGTCAGGAGCGGTGGGTCGCGTCGCAGCGCGGACGGATCCCCGCGGTGATGCTGGCCGTGGGCGCGGCCTTCGACTTCCACTCCGGGCGCGTGCGCCAGGCGCCGGGGTTCCTGCAGGACCGCGGGCTGGAGTGGGCCTTCCGGCTGGCGATGGACCCGCGGCGACTGGCCGGGCGCTATCTGCGCCACAACCCGCGCTTCGCGGCGCTGGCGGCCTGGGAGCTGGCGCGGCGGCTCGGGGCGCACTGACCGCGTTGCGCAGCCGGGACTTCGATGCGACCCTGCCGCGCATGTCCCCGACGAAGCGCCTCTACTGGACCGACGCCACGCTGCTGGACTTCGACGCCTCGGTCACCCGCGTGACGGACCTGGCCGGACGTCGCGCGCTGGTCCTGGACCAGACCGCCTTCTACCCCGAGTCCGGCGGCCAGCTCGCCGACCGCGGGACGCTCCGCTGGGCGGACGGGCAGGCGGCGCTGGTGGACTGCCAGGAGGTCGAGGGGGAGCTCCTGCACATCCTCGAGCTCCCCACCGGCCTGCCCGCGCCCTCGCCCGGCGCCCGCGTCTCGGTGTCCATCGATCGCGCGCGACGCCGTGACCACATGGCCCAGCACACCGGCCAGCACCTGCTCTCCCGCGCGCTGCTCGACGTGGCCGGGGCCCAGACCATCTCCTCGCGGCTCGGCGAGGACGTCTGCACCATCGACACGCCGGAGGCGAAGCTCCTCGACGAGACGCTGCTCGCCGTCCAGGAGCGGGTGATGGAGGTCATCCTCGAGGACCGGCCCATCCACGTCCGCTGGCCGACGCCCGAGGAGCTCCCGAAGCTTTCGCTGCGTCGCGAGCCCAAGGTCACGCAGGACGTGCGCATCGTCGAAGTCGAGGGCTTCGACCTCTCGCCCTGCGGCGGGACGCACTGCGCGCGCACCGGGCAGGTGGGCCTGGTCCGCGTCGCCGGAGTCGAGCGGTACAAGGGAGGCCTGCGGCTGACGTTCCTCTGCGGCTTGCGGGCCTTCCGCGACTACGTGGCCAAGGACCAGCTCGTCGCTGCCCTCTCGAGGGACTTCTCGTCGGGTTTCCAGGATCTGCCTGCCGCCATCGCACGCCTGCGCAGCGACGTGGCCACCCAGGCCAAGGCCTCGAGCGGGGTGCTCGTCCGCCTCGCGGCGCTGGTCGCGCAGCAGGTGGTCTCCGGCGCGGCGCGGGCGGGGGACGTGACCTGGGGCCAGGCCTGGTTCGACGGCGAGCCCATCGAGTACCTGCGGGCGGTGGCCAGCGAGATCTGCCGGTCGCCGCAGGCCGTCGCGCTGATCTTCGGGCGCTGCCCGGAGGGCGTCCGGGTGGTGCTGGAGCGGGGGGCCGGGGTCGTGGGCTTCGAGGCGGGGGCGACCATGAAGCGTCTCGCGGCGGCGACCGGCGGCCGTGGCG
>CAZAIE010000891.1:0-3638 GCA_964485035.1 uncultured Myxococcaceae bacterium
CTGGAGTTCGAAGGGCTGGTGCTCTCCGTTCCGGAGGGCGCGCTCAACGATCCCGTGACGCTGACCCTCTCCGTCTCGGACCTCGGCGGCACCGACGTCCCCGGGCGCGTCCGCGTCGGGCGAGTCCTGCGCATCTCCCCGGACACGGTGCGCTTCCTGTTGCCGGCCACGGTCAAGCTGGCCTGGGACCCGGCCCTGCTCCCCGAGCGCGTCGAGGCTTCCGAGGTGGACGTGCGCCACACCGACTATTCCCGCCCGACCCCCGAGCGGCTGGGGTCGACGCTGGTGGACGCCGAGGCCCACACCGTCAGCGGGGAGACGCTGGGTACGGGCTCGTTCTGGCCCACTGCGCCGGAGGGCACGCGCCCGGTGACGCTCACCGTCACTCCGGAGACGCGCTCGGTGTACGTCGGCGACACGGCGGAGTACGAGGCCGAGGTCCGCGACCAGAACGGCGCGCTGATGAGCGGGCTCACCGTCACCTGGGAGGTCTCGAACAAGCTGGTGGCCTCGGTGGAAGCCCCCGGGAAGATCAAGGCGCTGGGGCCCGGCTCGACCAAGGTCGTGGCGCGCGTGGGCACGGTGCAGGGCAAGGCCTCGTTGCAGATCGCCTCGAAGGAGCCCTTCGCCAAGACCTTCCAGTGGGAGAACCCGATCCCGGGAGCCGACGACCTGTACGCGGTGCGCGCCAGCGCGCCCGGCCTCGCCGTCGCAGGCAGCCATGGACTCGTGGCGGCGCAGTCCCAGGGAGCCTGGACGCGCCTCTTCTCCGCGCCGCTCGTCCGCTTCCGGGACCTGGGCTTCACTGGCGCGGAGGTGGTCGCGGTGGGCGCCCGCCTGACCCTCGGGGTGCTCATCCGCTCGGACGGCAAGACCACCCAGACGCTCTACGTCCCCGACACCGACCTGCTCTCGCTCTGGCTCGACGGGGAGCACGGCATGGCGGTCGGCGAGGGGCCGAACCTCGCAGTCAGGGGGGCGGACGGAGCCTGGACGGCCGAGTCCAGTCCGGTGACTGAGCCCCTCCTCGCCGTGGACGGCGTGGGCGGCGAGCCGGTGGTGGTCGGCGCGCGCGGCGCGGTCTACCGGCGCAGCGGCGAGGCGTGGATCGGGCTGGCCCAGGCCCCGCTCTCGGAGTTCCTGGTCCGGGCCGTGGCGCGCGGTGAGGAAGCCTTCGGGGTGAGCGCCAAGCGGCTCTGGCACTTCCAGGCCGGGCGCTGGACCGCGCGCTCTCTCCCCGCGGAGCCTGCCTTGGCCGAGTTGACCTACGTCACGCTGGTCGGCGACGCGCTCGTGGTCGTCGGCCGCGACGAGCGCGCCCGGACGTGGGTGCTGGTGGAGGGGGCCGAGGGCTTCCAGGCGAGCGAGCCGGGCGGACCAGTGAACGCGGTCACGGGGACCTCTGCGATCGCGCTGTGGGCGGTGGGGCCCGCCGGCCGCATCCTCGCCTGGGACGGAAAGGTGTGGACGTCCCTGCGCCAGGGCCCGGCGACCGACATCGTGGGGCTCTCGGCCTTCGACGGCCCCCAGGTGTTCGCGGTGACCAACGGCTGCGGCGACGAGAAGTGCGAGGCGAAGCGCGGCGCCGTCCTGGAGCGCTCGGCAGACGGCAGCTGGGCCCAGGTGCAGGAGTTCGCGACGGAGCTGCGGGCCATCGGCGGACGGTCGGCCACCGACCTGTGGGCGGTGGGCGAGGCCGGGAAGGCGTACCACCTCACGGGCGCCGGTTGGAGCACGGTCGAGGTCCCCCAGCCCATGGGCTGCGTCTTCTCCTGCTACGACGGAGTCCACGCCTGCGGCTCGTCGGCCATCCTGGTCGAGCGGGGTGGGGCCTGGACCGTGAAGCACCAGGGCGTGGGCAGCCCGCGCGCCGCGTCCTGCTCGGCCAGCGCCATGTGGATAGTCGGGGACTACTCCAGCTTCCGGGTGGTGGGCGGCAAGGTCGAGGCGATGGACCCCATGGCCGATCTGCTGCGGCCGGCCTCCTGGCGTGCGGTCTGGACCTCCATCGACGGCCAGGCCTTCCTCGGCGGCGACGCCCGCTACCTCCTGCACTGGACCGGCGAGAAGTTCCAGGCCATGGACCAGCCGGCGAACGTGCCCATCCAGAGCATCCGCGCCTTGTGGGGGACCGGGGCCGGGAACCTCTGGGCCGGCGGCGTGATGCGCGACGGCGCGAGCTTCCTCATCCACTTCAATGGCGCGTTCTGGCAGCCAGTCGATCCGGGGATGGACGCGCCGCTCGGGGCGCTCACCGGCATCGCGTCGGGCGACCTGTGGATTGGCGGGGCGTCTGGAGCGCTGGTCCGCGGCACCCTGAACCCCTAGCGGGCGCCGTTCATAGATGATCGTTGCGGGGCCGTGGAACGTCGGCCAACGTGCCGGATTGTCTTGGGAAAACAGGCACCCGCAAGCGCCTGGATTTCCTCTCGTTCCACGGTGTGGGGCGGCTAGCGCCGGCGTGCGTGCAACAGCGACGGCAGCGCACCCCGGGGACAGCCCCGGAGCTCGAAGAGCAGCTCCTTGCGGAAGCGGGTGAGCTCGGCCTGAGGCAGGTCGAGGGCGCGGCCGTGCGCGACGGGATCGCGCAGCTGCTCCTTCGCACGCTCCACGAACGCGGCGAGCGCGTCGAGGGCCGCGTCGCCGAGCGGGAAGGTCTCGGCGAGGAAGCGGCCGAACGGGGCGAGGTGGGCCTCCGACCTGCGCGCCAGCGCCCGGGAGAGCTCGCCGAGGGACGGGGCGCGGGCCTTGCGCTCGGGGTCGAAGGCCTCGACGAAGCGGTCGATGTACTCGGTGCGGCCGGGGCGCAGCTCGCGGACGGCGCCCGTGAGGAAGGCTCGGCGGCGGTCCTGGTCCAGCGACTGGTCGAACGGGCGAACCAGGAGCAGGTAGAGGCCGCGCTCGAGCGCCCCGGCGAAGAGCACCGCGACCGCGGCCGGGTGCAGCTCGGTGTAGAGCGCCTTCTGGTAGGTGGTCTCGGCGACGCGCAGCGCCTCGAGGAGCCCGGCGGGGCAGTCGTCCAGCGCCTCGCCGAAGGCCTCGTGGAGCGTCTGGGCCGCGCGATCGGCCGCCTCTGCCTCGCGGGTGGCCAGCTCCTGGCGCACCGCCTCGAAGCGGGCGCGCTCCGCCTCGGCGCGCACGCGGGCCGCCTCCTTCTCCGCCTCGGTCGCTTCGCGCTGCGTCTGGGCGAGGCGGGCGCGCAGCATCTCCAGCTCGCGCTCGCGCTCCGCGAAGGCCCGCCGCATCGCCTCGGCCTCGGCGCGGGCGGCGGCCACCTGGCTCTGGGCGTCGCGGGCGAGCGAGTCGCGCCAGGCGATGCGCTCCCGGGCCATGGCGAGCCCCTGCTGCGCCTCGCTGGAGTGCGGGTCAGCGGCGAGGGCGCGGTCGAAGCAAGCCGCGGCATCCTCGTGGCGGCCGGCGTCGCTGGCGATGCGTCCCAGGTCGACCTGGGCCATGGCCCCGACGGGACCGGCGACCTCGGCCACCCTGGCGAGGACCTCTTGGGCCTCGGCGTGCCGTCCCAGGAGGCGCAGGCAGCGGCCGCGGGTGGCGTCGAGGAGCGGGGCGACCTCGGGCGGCGGCGTGGGGATCTGCGCCAGCGCCTCCAAGGCCGCGTCGGCGTGGCCCAGCACCAGCTC
>CAZAIE010000892.1:0-3635 GCA_964485035.1 uncultured Myxococcaceae bacterium
GTCTCGGCCCGCGTGAAGGTCCGGGCCGACGGTCAGATCACCCTGCCGTTCCTCAACGACGTGGCCGCCGCTGGCTACACGCCGTCGGCGCTGTCCCACCAGCTGCAGACCCGTCTCAAGGACTTCCTCACCAACCCGCTCGTGAGCGTGTCCCTGGAGGAGCCGAAGGCCCTGGGCGTAGCGGTCGTGGGCGAGGTGGCGCGGCCGGGCATCTACAGCGTCGAGAGCGGGAGCGGCCTGCTCCCGGTGCTCGCCGCCGCGGGTGGGCTCACCGAGTGGGCAGGGCGCGACTGCATCTACGTGGTGCGCCCTGGGCCGGCGGCCCAGCGCATCCGCTTTCGCTTCCTGGACCTCGCGCGCGCGAACGGTGAGGCCGGCCGGTTCCGCCTGCAGCCGGGCGATCAGGTGGTGGTGGAGTGAGCCATGGGACTGCTCGCCGTCACGCTGCTCTTGCTCTCGACCGGTGCGGTCGAGGCCGGGGCGGCGGTGCGCAGCGAGCTCCGGGTGCGCGCCGCCAGCGCGGGTGACGCGGTCTCCAGCTCCGGCGACCTCGTGCTCGACTCGCGGCTGGGGCTGCGTCTCGGGCGCGACTCGGGACTCGCCGCAGCCTATGCGCCGAGCTTCTGGCTGCCAGCGTGGGGCTCCGAGGCCCAGCTCCGGGTGCTGCACCAGGGCGAGGTCGAGGTGAGGGTCAGCCCCAGCCGTTCGGTCGCCCTGCGGCTGGTCGAGCGCGTGGCGTCGGGCGAGCGGGAGCTGACCCTGCTCTCCGACCTCGAGGGCGACGGGCTCCAGCGGGTCCCCGCCGCGCGGCTCGTCCGGTGGCTCTCCTCCGACACCCGGGCGTCGCTCGAGGCTCGCCTCTCCCGCCGGCTCTCACTGGGACTGGGGTTGGGCTTCCAGCTCTCCGGCGGTGACGAGGACTCGCGGGCGGTCCTGCCGCAGCAGCGCGGGCCGTGGGCCGTCCTGGGGCTGGGGCTGGTGCTCACCCGGCAGGACGCGCTCCGCGCCGAGCTCTCCGCCTCCCACGCGGACTTCGACGGCGGTGCCGCGGCCACGCTCGCCACCGCCCGCCTCGCGTGGAGCCGCGGCATCTCTCCCACGCTCACGGCGAGGCTCGCCCTGGGCGGCGGCTTCTCACGGACAGCCAACTCCTCCGACCTCGTCCCGGCCTGGTCGCTGCTGCCCGTCGCCGAGGCTTCCATGGGGTACCGGCCGTCCGAGCGGCTGCAGCTCGGGGTGACCCTGGCCGCGGCGCCGCGGGTCGATCGCCTGACCTCGGAGTCCTACGAGCGCGCGGAGGCCTCGGTGTCGCTGGGGCTGCTCGCCCACCGGCGGGTGGCCTTGGCGGCGCGCGCCTCGGGCGGGGTCGTCGCCTGGGGCGCTCGGCAGGGCGACGCGCTGGGCGCGGTGGAGGCCAGCGCGTCCTGGCTGGGCGACCCGGTGCGGCCGGGGGTGCTGCTGGGCGCGGCCGGAGAGAGCCAGGGCGGGCCGGAGTGGACCCTCGCGCTGGCGGTCCGCGCGGCCGCGCAGGGCGGGGAGGTCGGCTACTCCGAGGTCGGCGCCGCGCTGGTGTTCACCGTCGCGCTGAGGGGCAGGAGGCCGTGATGGGCAAGTGGATCCTCTTCTCGGTGGTGGCCGCGTCGGTGGTGCTGCCCCTGCGCGCGGCGCGTGACCCCGACGCGCGGCGGGGCCTGAGGCGGGCGCTGGTCCAGACCCTGGTCTTCGACGCCCTCTTTGCGCTGGCGGCGCTGTTCGTCTACCCGCGGGTCTGATGCAGGAGGGAAGCGCGATGGATGCGATGACGACGACGAAGCGGGTCCGCAGGGTGCTGGTGGTGGACGACGACGAGCCGATGCGGGCGCTGGAGCGCGGCTGCCTGGAGGCGCTGGGGCTGCAGGTGGAGGAGGCGGCCTGCGGCAGGACCGCGCTGGCCAAGCTCGAGGCCCACCCGCCTTCGCTGGTCTGCCTGGAGCTGACCCTGCCCGAGCTCTCGGGCTACGAGCTGTGCGAGTACATCCACCGCTCCCCGGCGCTGCAGGACGTGCCGGTGATGGTCGTCACCGCCCGCAGCCACCCGGTGGACCGGGCGTACGCCGAGGAGGCCGGGGCGGCGAAGTACCTCACCAAGCCCTTCACCGCGCAGCACTTCACCGCCACCGTGCGCGAGCTGCTCCAGTGCGACGGGGGCCTGCCGTGACCGCCCCGGACCCGCACGACGACGCGGCGGACCTCTTCGACTACGCCTTCGGCAGGCAGGTCCTGGGGTTCGCGGCGCGGTCGCTGAGGCGGCACTGGGGCCTCGCGCTCCTCGTCTTCGCGGCGGTCACCGCCGCCGCCCTGGCCGGGCTGGAGGTGCTGCCCAGGACCTACAAGGTGGAGGTGCGCATCCTCACCGCGCGCAACCAGGTGATGCCCGCGCTGGGGAACCCCGGCCGCGCCGTGCCCCGAGAGGCCGACGCGCCCACGCAGGCGGCCTCGGAGCTGATCCTTCGGCGCGACAACCTGGTGGCGCTGGTGAAGCAGACCAGCCTGGTCGACCAGTGGGAGCAGGGCCGGGCCCCGGCGCTCAAGGTGAAGGACGCGGTGCGGGCCTTCTTCAAGGGCCAGCCGCGCGAGGAGGACAAGCTGGAGGCCCTGGTGGGCCTGTTGGAGAAGCGCCTCAAGGTCACCACCTCCGAGGGCACCGTGTCGATCCAGCTCACCTGGCCCGACGCCCAGATGGCCTACCAGCTGGTCGACGCCGCCCAGCAGAACTTCATCGAGACCCGCCACGCGCTGGAGGTCTCCACCATCACCGAGGCCATCTCCATCCTCGACTGGCACGCGACCAAGATGCGGGAGTACCTGCAGACCACCCTCGACGAGCTGCGGCGCGCGCGCGAGGCGGCCCGCGAGGCGCCGGCGGTGGTGGTGCGGGGCGCCCCGGCGGCCCCAGTGGTGCGGCGGGTGGAGGCGCGCCCCCGGCCGGCGGACCAGGAGCTGCAGCAGGCGCGGGCGATGCTCGCCGCCAAGCGCAAGGCCCTGGGCGACGTCGAGGGCTACCGGCACAAGCGGCTGGTCGAGCTGCAGTCGCTGCTCGCGGAGCAGACCGCGACCTACGCCGCGGCCCACCCGCTGGTGGTCGCGACCCAGGACAGCATCGCGGCGCTGTCGCGCGACTCCCCGCAGATCGAGTCGCTGCGCCGCGAGACCCAGGAGCTGGAGCGGGAGGTCGCGGCGCGCGAGGCCAAGGAGCCCCGGGACGTGGTCGCCGCCGTGGTCGACGCGCCGCGGGCCGAGCCCATGCTCGAGGTCCGGCGGGAGCTGACCGGGGCGCCGCGCGAGCCGCCCGGGCCGCGCGAGGAGGACACCTCGGTCGAGTACCTGAAGGGCCAGCTGGAGCTGACCTCGGCGAAGTACCAGGACCTGCAGGGCCGCATCGAGGGCGCGCGCATCGAGCTGGACACGGCGCGGGCGGCCTTCAAGTACCGCTACAGCGTGACCAAGCCGGCGCAGGTGCCCAAGGAGCCGGAGTCGCCCAAGCCGGTGATGGTCGTCGTGGGCGGCCTGTTCGCGGCGCTCTTCCTCGCGCTCTTCGCGGCGGTGGCGGCGGACCTGCGGCGCGGCCGCGTCGTCGAGTCCTGGCAGGTGGAGCG
>CAZAIE010000893.1:0-3626 GCA_964485035.1 uncultured Myxococcaceae bacterium
CTCCACTACACTCCGGGTCTTCCTGGAGGGGTGATGAGCGACTGTGCGAAGTGCAACGCCGCCCTGCCTGCCGACGCCGAGACCTGCCCCTTCTGCGGTCTGGTGACGCCGCTGGCCGTCGAGCGCCAGCGGGCCGCCGAGCAGGCCGAGCGTGAGGCGAAGACCCGCGCCGAGCAGGAGGCCCGCGCCCGCGAGGAGGCGGCGCTCCAGAAATCGGCGAAGACCGCCTTCTACTGGTCGCTCGCAGGCTTCCTCGCCTGGTGCCTGGGCGTCCCCTCGGTGGTCGGGCTCGTGCTCGGCCTGCGCACCCGCAAGCGCGCCCACCACCTGGGCGCAGCCACTCCCGGCTACGCCACCGTGGCCGTGGCCCTGGGGACCATCGGCACGGTGATCTTCGGGCTGCTCGTGGTCATCGGGATCCGCCAGGTGCGGATGGACTTCGCGCGGCGGGCGGAGCTGATGGCGGCGCTCGAGACCGGCGCCCGCGCCGAGAAGCTGGAGACGCCCGCGGCCTGCGCGCTGGTGGAGCTGCAGCTCCGGACCCGCGGCGTCGGCGGACGCACACGCCAGCAGATCCCCGAGTGCCCGGCCGTCGTCCAGGACGGCGAGACCGCTTCGCTCTCCGGCATCCGCGTCCCCGCGAACGGCACCACGCCCGCGATGGAGTTCACCGGCTGCCTGCGCCGCGAGGCCGGCACCTGGCGGGTCGTGGAGCTGCGCACCGAGGGCCCCTGTGCGTTCTGACGCGCCGTGATCCCGCGCACTTCCCTGACACCCGGGCCGCTGACATGCTGCCCGCTCGATTGAGGCAGTCCCCACCCGCATTCCCGGTTCAACCGATGGAGGCTTCGTGAAGCGCTACTTCGAGTTCGTCGAGGGGTCGTCGAGCAAGTTCTGGGAGATCTGGCGGGAGGGGCAGAACGTCTACACCCGCTACGGGAAGATCGGCGCGAGCGGCCAGATCACCGTCAAGGACGAGGGCAGCGAGGAGAAGGCCCAGAAGCTCCACGACAAGCTGGTGAAGGAGAAGACCGGCAAGGGCTACCAGGAGAAGACCGCTGGCGGCGCTGCCCCGGCCGCTCCTACCCCCGCCGCGCCGGCGCCCGCTCCGGCCAAGGCTGCGGCTCCGGCGAAGGCCGCCGCGTCCGAGAAGGCCGCACCTGCTCCGGCGCCCGCAACGAAGGCCGCCGTGGCAGTCCCCACTGGCACCCGCCGCTTCGAGTTCACCGAGGACGGGTCGAGCAAGTTCTGGGAGATCACGCTGAACGAGAACGCGCACACGGTGCGCTACGGCAAGATCGGCACCGCCGGCCAGGAGAAGACCAAGAGCTTCGGCAGCGTCGACGCCGCCCAGAAGGACGCCGAGAAGCTGGTCGCCGAGAAGACCAAGAAGGGCTACGCGGAGATCGCCGGGGAGGCCGCCGCGCCCCCTGCCCCGCCCATCGACGGCCCGGAGCTCGAGCAGCACCTCGCGGCCATCGCCAAGGACCCCTCCGCGGCGGAGAAGCGGCAGGTCTTCGGCGACTGGCTGCAGTCCAAGGGGCACCCTTGGGGCAGCCTCATCGCCCTGAACCACGCCATCGCCACCGCCTCCAGCGCCGCGAGGAAGGCGGAGCTGCAGAAGGAGGAGACCACGCTCCTGCAGAGCCAGGGCGTGGCCATCCTCGGCGACCTGGCGCGCGCTGGGCGGCCCACCCGCTTCAGCTGGGACTACGGCTTCATCGACGAGGCGATCATCGGGTCGCCCACCGACAAGCTGGTGGTGGTGGAGCGGGTGCAGACCCTCTTCGGCCTGCCGGCCGCGAGCCAGCTGAAGAAGCTGACGCTGCACGTGCAGCCCACGAAGTTCGCGCCGCACCAGGACTGGGACACCTCGACCGACGACATCGTGGACCCGTGGAAGCCGCTCATCCCGGTGCTCGCCAAGGCCCCGAAGACGATGAAGGCCATCTCCTTCGGCGAGCCGCCACCCGACAGCGCCTCGGGCTACGTGGCCAAGCCGGACCTGGCCGCGGTGTCCAAGGCCCTGCCCGAGCTCGAGTCCCTGGAGATCCAGTGTGCGGGCAGCCCCGGCGGCGACGGCCTGGGCAAGTTCGGCTTCCCCAACCTGCGCTCCTTCGAGGCCCGCTTCGCCAGCGCCGGCCCCGCGGACCTGGAGTCGATCCAGAAGGCGAGCCTGCCCAAGCTGGAGCGGCTGTCGGTGTGGCTGGGCGGCTTCTCCAACTGCACGCTCGACGACGCGATCGAGCCGCGCGACTGGGACGAGGACAACGAGGACGCCTCGCGCTACCCGGAGTCGTACCCCGCGAGCACGCTCGAGGACCTGGAGCTGTACGACGTGGAGTCCGACCTCGGCAACGGCGAGGCGGTGGTGAAGTTCTGCTCCCACGACTGGCAGAAGTGCCTCAAGCACCTGGGCATCAAGAGCCACCAGCTCTCGGCGACGGTGCTGGCTGGCGTGCTCACCTCGCCGGTGGTGAAGCAGCTCGAGACCCTGGACCTGTCCGGCGGCACGCTGGACGACAAGGACGTGGACGTCTTCGTCCAGCACAAGGCCGCGCTGGCCCACCTGAAGGAGCTGAACCTCTCGCGCAACGGGCTCACCAAGGCGGGCATCAACAAGCTCGAGGCGGCGCTGCCCTGCGCGAAGTGCGGCAAGCAGCGTGACGACGCCGGCGCGCCGGAGTTCCTCTTCCGCTACGTGGCGACGATGGAGTGAGGCTGCTTCGCGGGAGCGCCGGCAACGGTCGGCGCTCCCGTGGTCGCCGATGCGCGCGCGCCTGCTCCCCTGGCTGCTGCCGCTGTCCCTGGCAGCCGCGCTGCTCGCCCTCGCCGGGTGGCGCGCCTCTTTGACCTGGGGACGGCCGGGTTCGCTGTCCGCGCTGGACCTCGGCTTCGTCGCGCTCTACCTCGTCTGGATGCTGCTGGAGCTGGGAGTCACGCGCCGGGACGCCGCCGCAGGCGACGCGCCTGCCGATGGCCGAACCCGGGAGCTCTACGGCGCCGCCCACGCCCTCACGGTGCTCTCGGCACTGGGGCTGGGCGCAGGCCACACGAGGCTGGAGGGGCCGGCGCTGCTGGGACTGGGGCTCTTCGCCTCGGGCGTTGCGCTCCGGCTCTGGGCCATCCGGACGCTCGGCCGGCACTACTCGCACGCGGTCCGCACGCTGACCGATCACCGGATCGTCGCCGACGGCCCCTACCGACTCGTGCGCCACCCTGCCTACGCGGGGATGCTCGTCGCGCATCTGGGCGTGCTGGCGCTGTACGCCAACCCCTGGACCTGTCTCGCCCTTTTCGCAGGGCTGCTTCCCGCGGTGGTGCACCGGATCCGGATTGAGGAGAGGGTCCTGGGCCTCCTTCCCGGATACCTCGAGTTCAGCGCCTCCCGCGCCCGCCTGGTGCCCTTCGTTTGGTGACGGGGCGCACCAAGTCAGCCCCTTGACCGATGCCGGAGACGCTCACGCTCCGCCCGACGACTGATTGCGGGCAGGACGCGCCAGGGGCACACTTGCCATCGTGAACATGCCGCATGGGGCGGCGAGACGAAGCGAACCGCAGTCCGAACGAGGGAGCACGCCATGATGAACCGCCTGAACGCCCACATCCGCAACGAGGCCGGCCAG
>CAZAIE010000894.1:0-3625 GCA_964485035.1 uncultured Myxococcaceae bacterium
CCGATGAAGCCCCTGCTCCCCCTCTTCGTGCTGCTCGCTCCGGCGACGGCCGCGGCGCGCCCGGCCTCGGAGGTACTCAACGACTCCTTCGCCGGCAAGCCGGTGCCGATGATGGCCCTGCTGGCCGCGATGGCGCTGCTCCCCTTCGCCATCCTGATGCTCACCAGCTTCTCGAAGATCGCGGTGGTGCTCTCCATCGCCCGCTCGGCGATGGGCACCCAGCAGATCCCTCCCAGCACGGTGCTCACCGGCCTCGCGGTCATCCTCTCGGTCCACGTCATGGCGCCGGTGTTCCAGGACATGTGGCACGAGGGCCGGGCTGCCTTCCGGGACTGCGACGAGGACGTGGAGGCGCTGGCTGTCGCTGGGGAAAAGGCCGCCGAGCCGCTCCGCGCGTTCCTCACCCGGCACGGCGCCCCCGAGGACCGAGCGATGTTCCTCGACCTCGCCCGCCAGCTGCGAGGAGAGGAGCGCGCGCTCGAGGTGCAGGAGCGCGACCTGGTCGTGGTGGTCCCCGCCTTCGTCATCACCGAGCTGAAGGAGGCCTTCCGCATCGGCTTCCTGGTGTTCCTGCCCTTCCTCGTCCTGGACATGGTCATCGCCAACCTGCTGCTGGCACTGGGGATGCAATCGCTCTCCCCGACCAGTGTCTCGCTGCCCTTCAAGCTGCTGCTCTTCGTCGCCGTGGACGGGTGGGCGCTGCTCTCGCAGGGGCTGATCCTCGGGTACCGGTAGGAGCCTTCCGTGAACGACACCGCCCTCCTCGCCCTGGCGCGCGAAGCCCTGCTGCTGATGGTGGTCGCCTCGGCCCCGCCGCTCTTGGCGAGCCTGGTCGTCGGCGCGCTGGCCAGCGCGCTCCAGGCCATCACCTCGATCCAGGAGTCGACGCTCTCGGTGGTGCCCAAGCTGGTCGCGGCGATGCTCTCGCTGGTGGTCGCGGGCCCGTGGATCGGCGCGCAGCTGGTGCGCTTCACGCAGGAAGTGCTGCGCGTGCTCCCGGCGGTGGGCCGATGAACCTGGTCCTCGAGCTCTCGGGCTGGACGGAGGTGCTGCGGCCCCACGTCCTCGCGGTGGCGCTGGCGGCCGCGCGCATCGTCCCGGCGACGCTGCTCTGTCCGCTCTTCGGCGGACGCGCGGTCCCGGCCACCGTCCGGGTGGCGCTGTGCCTCGCCCTGTCCCTGCACGTCCACCTCGCCGGGGGCCTCGTCCCGGCGCTCCCGGACCTCGAGCTCGACACCGTGGCGGGCGCCTTCGCCCGCGAGCTGCTCTGCGGCACGGTCATCGGCTTCGTGGCGGCGCTGCCCTTCGACGCGGCGCGCATGGGCGGCCGCCTCCTCGACACCTTCCGGGGAGCCAACGGGGAGACCTCCCTGCCCCTGACCGGGTCGACCGAGGCCGCGACCGGCGACGTGCTGTACCAGCTGCTCTGCGCGCTGGTCTTCTCCGGCCCGCTGTACCAGCTCCTCTCGGGCGCGGTGCTGCTCTCGTTCCGGGCGGCGCCGCTGGGGCTGCCCTTCGCGCCGTCCACTGCCGCGCTCGCCGAGCTGGCGGTGCTGCAGGCGACCGGGGCGCTGGCTGCGGGCCTCTCCATCGGGGCGCCCGCCGCCGCGGCCTCGCTCCTCACCGACCTGGCCGTCGGCGTCGCCGGGCGGATCGCCCCGGCGCTCAACCTGCGCGAGATCGACGCGCCGGCGAAGCTCCTGGTGGGCGCCGCCGCGGTGCTGCTCAGCCTGGGGGCCCTGTCCCAGCGGCTCCTCGGCGAGGTGGCCGGAGCGGCCGGCGCCATCGCCGCCACGACCCGCGCCTTCGGTGCCCAGCCATGAGCGAGAAGACCGAGCAGCCCAGCCCGCGTCGGCTCCGCGAGGCCCGGGAGAAGGGAGACCTCGCCCGCTCCAAGCCGCTCGCCGCGGCCGGGGCCTCGCTGCTCGCACTGGGGACGCTCACCTCGCTCGCGCCGGACCTCGCCGCCGGGCTGCTGCGCTACGGGAGGGAGGCGCTCGCGGCTGCCGCCAGCGACGGAACCTCGCCCGGCACCGCTGGGCTGCGCGCCCTCCTCGCCCTCGCCGCGGCCTCGTTGCCCGTCCTCGCGGCGGCGTGGCTGGGCGCGCTCGCGGGCGCCGGGCTGCAGGTGGGCGCGCTGGTCAACGCCGAGGCCCTCTTGCCCAAGTCCGAGCGCCTGAGCCCTGCGGCGGGGTTTGCGCGCGTCTTCTCCAAGAAGAGCCTGCTCGAGGTCCTCAAGGCTGCTGGGGTCGCGCTGGTGGTCCTGTGGCTCGCCTTCCTCGCCGCGCGGGAGGCGGCCCCGGCGGTCGCACGCCTCGCGCTCGCCCCGGCCTTCGGGGCCCTCGCCCAGGCGGCGGAGGTCTCCCGGGGCTTCTGTCTCCACGCCCTGGGCTTCGCGCTGGCCTTCGGCGCGCTGGACTACCTCCTGGAGCGGCGGGGGCACGTGAAGAAGCTGATGATGTCCCGCGAGGAACTGAAGCAGGAGCACAAGAACTCCGAGGGCGACCCGCACCACAAGGCCAAGCGCAAGCAGGCCCACCGCTCCCTGCTCAACGGCACCACTGCGCGTGGCGTCCAGCGGGCGAACGTGGTGGTGCTCAACCCCACCCACGTGGCCGTGGCGCTGCGCTACGAGCCGAACGAGGCGGCCGCGCCCACCATCGTCGCCAAGGGCGTCGACGAGGAGGCTGCGCGGATCCGCGCCCTCGCCCGCCGCTTCAAGGTCCCCATGGTCCGCGACGTGCCGCTCGCGCGGACGCTGGTCCGCTACGACCTGGGCGAGGAGATCCCCGAGGAGCTGTACCAGGCCGCCGCCGCGGTGCTGAGCCAGGTCTATGCGCTGGGCGCCGACGGCGCCCCCAACCCCAGGAGTCCCCGATGAAGCGCCTCGTCTCCAAGAGCCACGCCGACGTGTACCTCGCCCTCGCCGTCGCCGGCGTGGTGGGCGCGATGATCGTACCGCTGCCACCCTGGCTGCTGGACGCGCTCTTGGCCCTCAACCTGGGCCTGGGGTTCACGCTGCTGGTGGCCGCGCTCTACGCGAAGGAGGCGCTCAAGGTCGCCGCCTTTCCGACGCTGCTCCTCATCACCACCCTCTTCCGGCTGGCGCTCAACGTCTCCTCCACGCGGCTGGCGCTTCTGGAGGCCCACGCCGGCGAGGTGATCCAGGCGTTCGGCGAGTTCGCCATCCAGGGCGAGTACGTGGTGGGCGCGGTGATCTTCGCCATCCTCACGCTGGTGCAGTTCCTGGTGGTGGCCAAGGGCGCCGAGCGGGTGGCGGAGGTGGGCGCCCGCTTCACCCTGGACGCGATGCCGGGCAAGCAGATGGCCATCGACGCCGACCTGCGCGCGGGGGCCATCGACATGGACGGTGCGCGCGCGCGGCGCCGGGCCCTGGAGCGCGAGAGCCAGCTCTACGGCGCCATGGACGGGGCCATGAAGTTCGTGAAGGGCGACGTCATCGCCGGCCTGGTCATCGTGCTCATCAACGCCCTGGGTGGCCTGGTCATCGGGGTGATGTTCCGCGGGATGACCGCCGGCGACGCCGCCCGCACCTACACCCTGCTCGCCATCGGCGACGGCCTGGTCTCGCAGATCCCCGCGCTGTGCATCGCCATCTCGGCTG
>CAZAIE010000895.1:0-3624 GCA_964485035.1 uncultured Myxococcaceae bacterium
GGGTCATGGCCCCGACGTGCTCGACGCTCGAGTAGGCGAGGAGGCGCTTCACGTCCTTCTGCAGCACGATGAACCCCGAGGCGATGAGCACCGAGAGCACGCCGAAGCCCACCAGGAGGCCGTGCGCCCAGCCGCTGTGCCCGGTGGCCGCCTCCACCAGCGGGAGGTAGCGCAGCACGCAGTAGAGCGCGGCGTTGAGCATGAAGCCGGAGAAGATGGCCGAGACCGGGGCCGGGGCCTGGCTGTGCGCGTCGGGGAGCCAGCTGTGCATGGGCGCGAGGCCCGCCTTGGTGCCGTACCCCACCAGCAGGAAGAGGAAGGCCGCCTTCATCGCGTTGGGCTCCAGCCTGGTCGCGCTCCCCGAGAGCTCGGTCCACAGGAGCGTGTCCGCCCCGTGGAGCACCTTCGAGCCCGCGGCGCCGGTGAAGAGCGTGCCCAGGAAGGCGAAGGCCACGCCCACCGAGCAGACCAGCAGGTACTTCCACATCGCCTCCAGCGAGGTGGGGGTGACGTGCACGCAGATGAGGAAGGCGGTGAGCAGCGTGGTCGCCTCGATGCCGATCCACATCACCGCGAGGTTGTTGGAGACCAGCACCAGAGCCATCGCCACCATGGCCCCCGCCCAGAGCCCGCCGTACTGCCGGGCAGAGCGCAGCGAGAGGTGCCCGTGGCGCAGCTCGTCGGCGAAGTAGGCGAAGGAGAAGAGCGCCGAGAGCCCGAACACCAGGGCCATCACCACCAGGTGCCAGGCGGAGAGCGCGTCGACGTAGAACCAGCCCCCCGCGGCGCGCAGCGGGCTGCGGGTGAAGACAGTGAAGGCGGTGGCGAAGGCCAGCAGGGCGAAGAGGCCCGCTCCCGCCGCCGCGGCGGCCAGCACCGCGCGGGGACGCGGCACCACCAGGCAGGCCCCCACCGCGAGCGCGGGGGCCGCGAGCAGTCCTCCGATGAGCAGCAGGTCCATAGGTCGTTAGCCCTTGAGCGCGGTGAGTTGGTCCACGTCGGTGGAGCGGAACTCCGCGCGGATCTGGTGGATGGCGATCTGCATCACGAAGACGGCCACGAAGGCGTCGAGCAGCACTCCCAGCTCGACCAGCACCGGCACCTCGGCGGCCATGGCGATGCCCAGCACGTAGATGCCGTTCTCCAGCACCAGGTAGCCCAGCACCTGGGTCAGCGCCTTGCGCCGGCTGACGATGAGGAACAGCCCCACGAAGAAGGTGAAGAGCCCCACCGGCACGGCCATGGAGCTGAAGGCCGACTCGGGCTGCGGCAGCCGCGGGCCCAGCCACAGCGAGAGCCCCAGCGCCGAGAGGCCGATGAGCACCGAGGCCACGTAGCTCACCCGCGGCTCGATCTCCCGGTTGACGTTGGCGGTGCGCTGCGCCCGCCGGAGCAGCAGCGGGAAGACCACGCCCTTGGCGGCGATGGTCACGAGGCCGACCGCCCACAGAGGGGCCATGCGCCCGGGCGCGTCGTGGGTGTGCGTGAGCAGCGGCAACAGGCCCAGCGCCACGCCCTGCGCCGCGCAGACCCGGATGTAGACCGCGAGCCGGCTGCTGCCGAGCAGGAGGAAGTTGGCCAGCACCAAGCCCAACAGGAAGATGTCCGACCAGGCGTACACGGCGTCACCTCAGGGAGAGGACCAGGGCCAGGGCGGAGAGCGCGCTCGCCCCCACCAGGAACTGCGGGACGCGCAGCAGCCGCAGCCGCGCCATGCTGGACTCGATGGCCCCCACGGCGATGGCCGCGAGGAACATCCCGCCCAGGTAGCCCAGGGTGTCCACCGGCTGCACCCCGCTGCGCGCCGGCACCACCAGGCCCACCAGCACCGAGAGCAGCACCCACAGCTTCAGCGAGGCGCCGTAGGTGATGAAGGCGAAGTCCGGCCCGGAGTGGTCCAGCACCATCACCTCGTGGATCATCGTGAGCTCGAGGTGGGTGTTGGGGTCGTCGACCGGGATGCGCGCGTTCTCGGCCAGCGCCACGATGCCCACCGCCACCGCCACCAGGGCGATCTCCGGGCCCGCCAGCGTCCACAGCTCCCGGTCCACCGCCGGCAGCATCTGTGAGAGCGAGAAGCTCCCGGTCCGCCGCCCGATGGCCGCCAGGCCCAGGAGCAGCGCCGGCTCGGCGAAGGCCGAGAACTGCACCTCGCGCGAGGCCCCCATGCCCTCGAAGGCCGAGCCGGTGTCCAGCGCCGCGGCCACGGTGAAGAAGCGCATCAGCCCCAGCGCGTAGGCCAGCAGCACCAGGTCGCCGGCGAAGGCCAGCACCCCGGGCGCGCCGCCCATGGGGACGATGAGCAGGGTGAGCAGCACCGCCGCGAGCCCCACCGTGGGCCCGGCGCGGAAGACCCAGCTGGTGGTGCGGCTGTAGACCGCGCCCTTCCGCAGGAGCTTGCCCAGGTCCCAGTACACCTGGAGCCAGGGCTGGCCGTTGCGGCCGGCGAAGAAGGCCTTGGTCTGGTTGATGGTGCCCAGAAGCAGCGGCGCCAGCACCAGCGCGACGAGGACGTGGAGGAGGGAGACGAGCATGGCCTAGAGCTTCCAGACGAGGAGGATCAGGAGCGCCACCGCGATGTAGAGGACGTAGAGGTGCATCGCCCCCTGCTGCAGGAAGCGGATGCGCTCCAGCTGGACGCGGGCGTAGGCGAAGACCGGCCCGAAGACCCGGTCGCTGCCCAGGTCGGGGGTCACCGTGGCCAGCGAGGCCTTGGTGGGGAAGAAGCCGGTCGGCGCGCGCGTGGACTGGCGGGTGCGCAGGAAGGGCCAGAAGACCCGGACGATGGGGTCCGCGAAGGACGACCCGGTGTACTGCATCCGCGCGTTGGGCTGGGCGTAGCCGCAGTCCCACGTGCCCGCAACCCCCACCTCGCGGCCCGAGAGCAGCCGCCGGCGCAGGAGGAGCAGCAGCGCCACCAGGAGCAGCAGCAGCCCGCCGCCCGCGGCGGTCCAGCCCAGCCACTCCTGCGGCCCCTCGAGGTGCGCGCCCAGCGAGCCCTTGGCGGGGCCTCCCCAGGCGAGCGCTGCCACGGGGCCGTCGGACCAGGCCGGCAGCACCGGCGAGATCAGCGAGATCGGGAAGGCGCCGGACAGCCCCATGGCCAGGCAGGCCGCGGCCAGCACCGCCATCGCCCCGCGCATGCGCCGGCCGGGGTCCTTCGCCGCCAGCGGCCGCTCGCTGCGCGGCTCGCCCAGGAAGCTCACCCCGAAGGCCTTGGTGAGGGTGGCTGCGGCGAGGCCGCCCACCAGCGCGAGGCTCCCTACCGCCACCAGGCCCGCGAGCGCCGGGCCGAAGAGGGCGCTCCCGCTGGCGCTGAAGCCCGCGGCGTAGATGAGCAGCTCGCTCACGAAGCCGTTGAGCGGGGGCAGGCCGCAGATGGCCACCGCCCCGACCAGGAAGGAGGCCGCGGTCCAGGGCATGCGCTTGAGCAGCCCGCCCAGCTGGTCCAGCTCGCGGGTGCCGGTGCTGCGGACCACCGCCCCCGCGCCGAGGAAGAGCAGCCCCTTGAAGAGCGCGTGGTTGAGCACGTGCAGGAGCGCCCCGGCCAGGCCCAGCGCCGCGAGCGCGGGCTGCCCGGTGGTGTACCCCACGAGGCCCAGGCCCAGCGCCAGGGTGATGAGG
>CAZAIE010000896.1:0-3621 GCA_964485035.1 uncultured Myxococcaceae bacterium
CTGCGGGAGAGCGTCCAGTCGCTGCGTCGCGAGGGCGACGCGCTGGCGGGCAGCGCCGCGCAGATGCGCGCCGGGCTCGAGGCCGCCGCGGTGGACGGTCAGGCCGTCCGCGACGCCGCCACTGCCATCGACGACCGGGCCCGGTCCAGCAGGCGCAGCCTCGAGGACCTGGGGGTCAAGGACCGCGAGGAGGGCGCGGCCAGCCGAACCCGGCTGCGCGAGGACGCCCGGGCCATGGCCCTTGCCGCCGGGGAGATCGCCCGCATCAGCGAGGCGGTGGCCCAGGTCGCGCGCCAGACCCGCATGCTCGCACTCAACGCCTCGGTGGAGGCCCCTCGGCTCGGCCGCGGGGAGGTGGACGTGCTCGCCGAGCGGATGCGTCAGTTCTCGGCCGACGCCCGCTCGCGCTCCGGCCGCATCGAGGAGCTGGCGCGCAAGCTCCTCACCGTGGCCCGGCGCCTGGAGCAGGACGCGCGTTCCTACGCCGAGGCCCAGGACCGGGCCGGGGCCATCCCCCGCGACGCGCTCTCCCACCTCGCCGCCGTCTCCGAGCGCTCTGGGGAGATCCGCCAGTGCGCCGAACAGATGGCCGGGGCCACCACCCGGCAGGGGCAGAGCGCCGCGGAGTTCGCTGGCGCGGCCACCCGGCTCCTGGACTCGGTGCGCACCCTGGACCTCGCCACCGAGGAGCTGGAGGGCGTCGCGGGCGGCCTGGAGTCCTGGCTGCCTGCCCGGGCGGGAGGGGCCCAGTGACCACGCCCCCCACCGAGGCCGCAGCGCTGCGCCGGATGACCCGGCTGGTCTACCAGGTCGGGATGCTCTGCTTTCCGGTCTTCGCCTTCACCGACTGGATGCTCACCCCGGAGGCCATCGCGCACACGGTGCTGGTGCGTGCCGCCTGGGTGCTCTTCGCGGTGGGGGCGCTGGTACTCATCCCCCGGGTCAGCGACCGCGGGATGATGGCGCTGCTCTACGCCGGGTGCCTCACCATCGGCGCTGCGTCCGGCGCGGTGATGTACCTGAACCAGGACCTCTCGGCGACGGTGGACCTGGGCGTCATCCCGCTGATCATCGCGATGTTCGTGCCGCTGGGCGGCCGCCACGCCTTCTTCCTGCACGGCGGGCTGTGGGCGGTGATGTTCCTCGCCCCCATCGCCGCGCAGTGGCGGACCTACCCCCACCCCTCGGTCACCATCGCCGGGTTCATCGCCGGGGTCTCGGTCGCGGCCATCGCCGTGGTCAACCACACCATGACCAGCCGCGGGCGCAGGCGCCAGGAGGAGGCGCTCGCCGAGCTCGACCAGCGCACGCGCGAGCTCACCTCCTGGCTGGCCGAGGAGCGCGCCCGCGCGGGGATGCTCTCCGGCGCCCTCGGCGAGGTGGCCCGCGTGCTCGCCGCCATCGACTCGGCCGCAGGGGCGCTGGAGGCCGAGGCCGACGGCCTCTCCGCCACGGCGCGCCAGGTGGACTCGGTCGCTCGCGAGGCGGTGGAGAGCGGCGCGGCGATGTCCGCCAGCGCGGGCGCGATGGAGCAGGCGCTGGGCGAGGGGCGCCAGCGCGTGGAGGAGCACTCCCGCTGGGAGGCCGAGCACGGCGCCCCGGCGCGCGAGGCGCTCATCCGCGGGGCCATCGAGGTCGCCGAGGCGGTGGTGGAGATCGGCGACACCGCCCGCCACGTGACGGAGATCGCCAAGGAGACGCGGCTGCTGGCGCTCAACACCGGCGTCGCCGCCGCCCGCGAGAGCGGGGCCAGCGGGCTCTACGTGGTCTCCACCGGCATGCGCGAGCTCTCGGACCGCGTCGAGGCCGAGGCCGCCCGCATGCGCCAGCTGGTGGTGGACGTGGTCCGCGCCGCGCGTCGCCTCGACGACGGGGTGAGCGAGCACGCGGCGCTGGCCGGCGCGGCGGAGCAGGCCTCGCGCGACGTGCTCTTCGGCCTTCGGGAGGTGGGGGAGAGCATCGAGCGCATCCGCGCCTCCGTCGCGGCGCTGGCCGGAGCCTCCTCGCAGCAGTCCTCCACGGCGCACACCCTCTCCGACTCCGCGCAGGCGCTGGCGGCCTCGGCGGCGGGGCTGCGCGCGGCCGCGAGCGAGCTGCGCAGCAACGCCGAGCGCGTCTGGCTGGACTCGCGCCCTGCCTGAGGTGGGCCATGGTCCTGGCAGTCCGCTTCTCCTCCCAGCTGGTCGTCGCAGGGCTCGGCCGGGCCCTGGCATGCGGCCAGCGGCGGGGGCTTGCGTACCAGGTCCCGCTCAGCGGCCGCGAGGCTGGACCGGCTGAGCGCCGCTCCTGGGCTCTCGTGACGCCGGCCGAGAGGCGCGGCGCGCCAGGAGCGCGATGATCGACCCGCTGCGAAGGGCCCGTGCCGCGCTGCCCCAGGACCCCGAGCGCGCGCTCGGGGCGCTCCTCGAGGCCTGGCGCGCGAGCCGCTCTCCCCGGGTCGCGGACCTCGTCGATCGGGTGTCGTCCGGGGTCACCGAGCGCCGCCCGGCGCTGCTGTCCAAGCCGGTGCGGGCGCGGACCGCGGCGTTCCTCACGCTCGCCGCGCGCGGTGATCCGGCCGACCTCGGGCGGCTGCTCGAGGCGCCCTGGCCGGGGACGTGGAAGGCCGCGCTCCCGGTGCTCGAGGCCCTGCGTGGCTTCGACGACCCGCGGCTCGCGATGGCGCTGGCGCGGCTTCTGGACTCGACGCCCTTCGACACCTGGACCTCAGACAACTTCTACCGGGTGCTCTTCGCGAGGCTGGACGCACTCGCGGACCTGCGCACCCTGCCGCTACTCGAGGCCGGGCTCTCGCGGAACCGCTCGACCTACTGGAGGCAGGGGACCCGCAAGCGCGAGGAGGCCGCCGTCGCCACGCTGCGCCGTCGCTTCCCCCAAGGGGCGCCGCCGCCGACCGCCGAGGAGGCCGCGGAGCTCGAGGCGATGGAGCGGCACTTCGCCGGGGCCGTCCGCAGCGAGTCCGCGAAGCGCGAGGGCGAGACCGGGTTCCTCGCCGACGTGTTCGCCCGCCCGGACGACGACGGGCTGCGGCAGGTCTTCGCCGACTGGCTGCAGGAGAAGGGGGACCCGCGCGGCGAGTTCCTCGCGCTGCAGCTGGCTCGCGCGGCCGGGCGCTCCGACCTGCGCTCCGCCCGCCGCGAGGCCGCGCTCCTGCGCCAGCACGGGAAGGCCTGGGCCGGTCCCCTGGACCGCTTCCTGGCCGCCGAGGGCCGGGTCTTCGAGCGCGGCTTCCTCGGGGCTGGGACGTTGCAGCTGTCGGACCGGCGCAGCTGGCGCAGCTACACCCCGCTTTGGGAACTGCCGGTCGGCATCGACGTCCCCGACTGGTCCACGCTCCGCTCGCTCGCCTTCCGCTGGGACGAGGCGTCCCAGCCGGAGCTGGTGGAGAAGGTCCTCTCGTTGCCGGGGCTGACGGGGCTGCGGAGGGTCGCCGGGTTGCAGGAGCCGGCGGTGGCCTTCCTGGGGGGCGGCCCGCCGCGCCCGTCGATCGAGGAGCTCGAGTTCGAGGTCGGGCGTGGCGCGTGGGAGTCGAGCCCGGAGGCCCTGGAGGCTCGCGCGGCGATCTCCGCCGGCGCCGGCCTGCCGGGCCTGCGCCGGCTTGGGGTGGAGGGGCCGCTCGGC
>CAZAIE010000897.1:0-3618 GCA_964485035.1 uncultured Myxococcaceae bacterium
TCGGGAAGCTGCGCCTTGGCGGCGAGCGCCCCGAGCTCGCCGCCGAGCAGCGCCTCGATGCGCGCGAGCAGCCCCTCGCCCGCCTCGCGGCGCACGCGGGCGAGGTCCGGCGCCTGGGCGAGGTCCTCCCCGGTGAAGAGCACCGCCTCGATGAAGCCGAAGGTCCGGCGCGCCCTCTCGTTGGCCAGCGGCGGCGCCCCACCCGGCGCGGGCTGGCTGCCGAACACCGCCGCTGCCGCGAGGATCTCGGCGTGCTTGTCCCGCAGGAGGCGGCAGGACTTGTGCCCGACGGCGAGGAACGCGTCCCGTCGGGGCCCGGTCAGGCCCCGCTGCGCGAGGAACGGCTCGAGCACCGTCTGGCCGAAGTCGTCGGAGAGCTCGCGCTCGGCCTTGGGCGCAGGGAGGAGCTTGCCCAGCGCGCCCCGGAGCCTGCCCGGCGGGGCCAGCAGCAGCTCCAGCGAACCCAGCGTGGACTCGAAGGCCTCGTCGAGGGCCCGCTGCAGGTCGTCGTTGCCCAGGGTGTAGCGGTCCCACAGCCCCAAGACCGTGGCCTTGCCCAGGTCGTACGCGGTGTTGCCCAGCACCCCCATGATCAGATTGCCGGCGAGGCTGCTGCTCAGGAAGGTCGTCAGTGGGTCCATGTTCACTCCCGGGCCGTGGGACGCCGATGATAGCCAGGAACACGGGCCCTTGACGCGAGGCGGCCAGCGGGCTCGGCGTCCCCTACCGCTCCAGCGGCAGGCGCAGCGTGAAGTGCGCGCCCTTGCCCGGGCGCGAGTCCAGCGCCACCTCGCCGCGGTGGGCCTCGACGATGCGCTTCACCACCGCGAGCCCGAGGCCGGTGCCCGCCGCCTTGGTGGTGAAGAAGGGCTGGAAGATGCGCTCCGCCAGCTCCGGGGGGATGCCCGGCCCGGTGTCCGAGACCTGGATGCGCGCCACCGGCTCGCCCTTGGGAGTGGTCTCCTCCGAGGCCTCGATGGTCACCGTGCCCCCGCGAGGCATGGCCTGCACCGCGTTGATCACCAGGTTCAGGAGCGCCTGGCGCAGCATCCGCGCGTCCACCGCCGCCTTGGGGAGCCGCGGGCCGGTGCGCAGGTCGATCGTCACGCCGTTGGCCGCCGCCGCCGAGACCGCGGCGTCCACCGCCGAGGCCAGTACCGCCTCCAGCGGCTCCGGCTGCAGCGAGGGCTCGGAGGGGCGCGCGAAGTCGAGCAGGTCGCCGACGATGCGGTTGAGCCGGTCCGCCTCCTCGCCCACGATGTCCAGCAGCATCGCGGCATCGCCGCTGGGCTTGAGGACCCGGGTGAGCGAGCGCAGCGAGTTGAAGATCACCCCCAGCGGGTTGCGCACCTCGTGCGCGACCACCGCCGCCAGCTCGCCCAACGCCGCCAGCCGCTCCCGCTTGACCAGCTCCTCCTGCGCGCGCGCCAGCTGGTCGTAGCTCTTCTTCAGGTCCTCGTAGAGCCGGGCGTTGGCCACCGCCACCGCCACCTGCCGCGCCACCACCGTGGCCCGCTCGATCTGGACGTCGGTCCACTCGCGGGCCCCGCGCGCGTCCCCGATGAGCACCGCGCCGATGGCCTCGTCGCGCACCGAGAGCGGCAGCGCCAGCAGGCTGCGCTGCCCGAAGCGCTCGAGCAACTCCGAGCGCGGCACCCCCTCGTGCGAGGCGTCGGAGACGCGCACCGGGAGCCGGGTGAGCACCGCCTGGGCGGCCACGGCCCGGCTCTCCAGCGGCAGCCGCAGCGAGCGGAAGGGCTCGCGGAAGGCCGGGGTGGAGGCCGCCGACCCGCGCAGCATGCGCCGCGCCTGGTCGAGCAGGAGGATGAAGCAGTCGGTGGCCTCGGCGATGCGCGCCAGGTTCACCGCCGAGGCCTCGAGGATCTCGTCCAGGTCGAGCGAGGCGGTGACCACCCGGCCCACCTCGACGAAGAGCTTCAGGTCCTCGACCCGGCGCCGCTCGTCCTCGAAGAGGCGGGCCTGCTCCAGGGCTGCGCCCACCTGGGCGGCGAAGGCCTCCAGCAGCCGCCGCTCCTCCTCCTCGAAGCGCTCGTCCTGCTGCCGCGCCACGGTGAGGGCGCCCAGGGTGCGGTCCTTGGAGATGAGCGGGGCCACCGCCACCACCGCCGCGCCCGAGAGCTGCTCGGGGTGCTCCTCCCAGTACTGCGCCTCGGCGAAGACGCTGCGCCGGTCCAGCACCGCCCGCCCCGGGAGCGTGGCCGGGTCGCAGGGGAGCACCTCGGCGTCGGGGATGGGCGCGGGGCTCCAGCCGAACTGCCCGGCGCGCACCAGCCGCCCGCCCTCGAGGATGTGGATGGTGGCGCTGTCCACCGCGAGCGCGCTCACCGCCTGCTGCAGCACCCGGTCGACCAGGGTCTTGGTGGAGAGCGTCGAGGTGCCGATCTGGCTGAGGTCGAAGAGGGTGGAGAGCTGGCGGAGGCGGCGGCTGGCGTCGGCGTACAGGCGCGCGTTCTCGACCTGGATGGCCATCTGGTCGGAGAGGAACTCGGCGGCGTGCAGCTCCTCCCCCGCGAACGGGTGCCAGGCGGGGCGGCCCAGGGCGAGGGCGCCGGCGAGGCGGCTCTTGATGTGCAGCGGGACCACGGCGATCTGGCCGATGCCGCCCTCGAGCACCCGGGTGCGTACGCTGGGGGGCAGGTCCCGGGCCACGTCGATGCCCACCGCCTTGAGCTGGACGAAGGTCTGGCCCACCGCGGCGAGCTCCAGCGGGAAGTGCGGGAAGAGCGAGGCCACCGGCTGGGCGCGGGCGTCCGCGGCCGCGACGTTCAGGGAGGAGCGCTTCTCGTCGAGCAGGTAGACCGCGACCGCCTCCACCCCCAGGGAGCTCCCGGCGATGCGCAAGAGCTGCTGGAGCAGCCGGTCCAGCGAGGGCTCGCTCCCCGCCGCGGCGACCTCCTGGACGGCGGCCAGCTCCCGGTTGCGGGCCTCCAGGCGGTCGATGGTGCGGCAGCTCTCGAGGGAGCTCGCCACCTGGGAGGCGAAGAGGCCCAGCGCCGACGCGTCGGCGACGGTGAAGGCGGCCGAGGCGGTGGCGAGCACGCCCCAGGGCTTGCCGTCCACCACCAGCGGGCAGATGACCGCGCGCGTGAACCCGGCGTCGGCGAGCAGCCGCTCCAGCTCCCGGGTGGGGACGTCGGCGAGGCCCGAGCCGATCATCCGGGTGAACGCCGGCAGCGCGTTCTCCAGGAAGACCACGCCGCCGGAGGCGTTTCCGCCGGAGAGGACGTACTGGTCGGGAACCACCAGCCCGCGCAGCGGACGGCCCAGCCGGGCCTCGACCTCGGCGCCGCGCGGTCCGGCGAACTGGGCGTGCTCGAAGACCAGCTCCCGCCCTTCGATGCGGGCCACCACGAAGTGCAGGCCCAGGGACGCCAGCCCCGCTCCGGCCACCTGGAGCACCGCGTCCACCTGCCGACAGCGCTGCACCCGCAGGGCGATCTCGGCGAGCGCGGGGAGCACCCCGGTCTCGCGGACCCGGCCGCTGACGTCGCGGACCAGGACCAGGAGTTCCTCCTCGCCCACCACCAGCGGCTCCACCTCGACGCGCAGGTACCCGCCGTCGTGGCGCCGGACGTCGACCTCGTAGCGGTCGGGGAG
>CAZAIE010000898.1:0-3616 GCA_964485035.1 uncultured Myxococcaceae bacterium
CGTGTCCGGCGGACGCCGCGTCATCTCGACGCGTCAGTTCGACGGGACCGTGGCACTTCCCCTTGGCATTTCCAGGGTGTTGCAGTTGCAACGCCTTTTCTCCTGAATGTCCTGAGAGGCAGCTGGGCTAGAACTGCTTCGCATCGCCGCGTTCTTCGAGCAAATCTGCAGCCTCCCGCAGGTTAATGCCCTCCACCTCTCGCAGCGCCTTCATCACCGGGATGATGCCGAAGCCCCGACCGCGCATCTGGTCGAGAGCCACTGACAGTTCCGTGCCTTCAGACCGCAATCGACGCAACAATTCCGTTGCTCCCTCACAGGAAGTCACCATATCCCCTCCAATCTCACTCACCGTCCGGTCGGCCTTCGGGCCACCGCAACGCGAGTTGCCTCGTCGAATGAGTGCTCGGTGAAGCCCAGCTCCGTCAGAACAATAGTGCGGGGAGCAGCCTGGATTCCCCCCGCTCGAATGCTCGCCATGTTGTCAATCGACATCTTGCCCGTCACCGTCCGAACGTCGCCTGATGCTTCCAGCAGCGCACGGTAGAGCATTCGGGAGTACCCCTGCCGCTCAAATGCCGGCACGACATTCACCATCTCGACATAGAGGTCTGCTGTGGCCGGGCTGTACGTGCCAATAATTCCTCCAGCATCACGAGTCAGGGAGACCTCGATCTCAATACCACCGGGCACCGTCGGAGACGGCCGGCGAACTGCCGACATTAGGCCCGGGCGCCAACTGCCAAGCGCCCCCGCCGACTCGCCCTCCGACTGCAGCAACCTCTGTTGGAGGGCGCCCAGGTCCCACGTCCCGGTCTGCGAGCGTTCCCTCATCAGTTCGTTCATCCGATTCATCAGCCCCGATGGCCGAGCCGGGGTGAAGTTGTCGATCTCCGTTCGAAGTGCGGCGTAGTCGCGCCCAGCCCCCACCTGGAAGATCCCGCCGAGTCCGAAGCCAAGTGCTGCAGCACCGAGATTCTGGCCGATGCTGAACTCCTCCTGAGTTCCGGCACCAAGTGCTTTCTGCTGCTCGGTGAAGTCGAATGTGGAGCCGAACCACGCACCAGTCCCGCCTGCCTGAGCCAACCGTCCAGCGGCAGTCGGGGCGGTTGGCGCAGGAGCGAACTTGCCGAGACCAATCAGGGCGATTTGCGCGAATCCTTGAACCGCGCGGTTGGAATCCAACTTCGCCCACTGCCCTGTCATGGCCGCATCCACGAACGGGGTCGCTGCATCGAGGCCCGCGTTGTAGGGCATCGCGAAAATGGCGTGCCCTGCGTAGAACGGCAGTTGGGCGAAGCGGCCCACTGTCCCCATAAGCACGCCGAACGATCCCTTGGCGTACTGCCCATTGGCGAAGGCTGCGTTGGTTCCCTGGTCGATGATCTTCGTAGTCTCGAAGATGTCGGCCCCGGACCCCTGTTCCAGGCAGTTCAGCCGGCCCGTCGAATCGAAGGCGCAGCGGCCGTCGGGGTCCGTGTACCTCAGCGGATTCCCGTGAACTGAGGTCAGGGACGTGCTGGCGAGGGTCTCGGACGCCGCGACGCAGAGGTCGCAGCGGAGCGTCGATGGACCTTGATCGGCCTGGGCCGCAAGGTCGCCGACGGCCTCGCGCGAGGCGTACGCGTCGGCCGTCCCGGTCCAGAGGGCCAGGGCCACCAGCATTGCCAATACGGGCGCCATTCCTCGCATCACGTCACAAAGCCTCTGGCATCACGGTGTTGCGGCAACGCCGGTTCGTCTGACTGAAGTCCGGAGGCGCACACACGAGTAGCACGAGCAGAACCTCAATACGCCCCAGCAAACATGTCTACGCCTGCAGCCTCCTGTTGCATTCGCTGAATGGTTGGCACATCAGGGCGAGCGACAGCCAGGGAAACCAGATGTTTCTGCCTGCGCACCTCTCGACGAATCAACTCATCTCCGTTGGCTTGGGACACCCACCCTGCATCAACCACGGTATCAATGACGTGGAAGCAAGCCGCCGATACCAGGCCAGCCTGTTCGACGTCAGTCTCTGCAACTCGTGTAAGCAGATCACCAAGCGCACTGCCAGCCAACAAGGCGACGATTGCATGCTCATCAGCGTCGACATCATCCTCAGTCGGCAGTGCTGAGCCAACGGTGTTCTCTATATCCACCGACACCGGCACTCCCGTGAGGAAATACTGCCAACTGTCGTCGAGACACTTGCGGACTACCGCAAAATTCTTACCCCACTCACGTCCGCTGGAAGCATGAGCCCACGGAGACCAAAGGCCCTCTCCGCATGCCAGGGCCAGAACAAGGCCACCTGGCGATGCCAACCGAGACACCTTGGCTTCAAAGGCATCGCACCAACGCACCGTATCCATCGCTACTCCTCGCTGCCGCATTCCAGGAAGTGAATGTTGCTTCAATCACTCCGAGTCAGAGTCAGTTTGGCTGAAGCCGGTCAACCCCAATGGAACGGTCCAAGGCGGAGGTGCAGGAGACAACTGCGCATCGATTGGCCGCGTGATCTTTCCATGTTGTGACTTGGTGCCGGTAACATTTCGGACATAGGCAGAGGTTTGCCGTGGCTCACAGTACTCGCAGGCCCAGTGCGTGCAAACCTGCCTCCCCCCGGCTGCGTCATACGGGTCTACGCCTGCAATCCCCCGCGCTTCGGCATCACCGCCTCGCATTCCGGGAGCATTCGAGCCCTTCCCGCCTTGAATAAACTCAACCCGGTTGCCAAAGATCTTTCGAGCCATCGCCCGAGCTTTGGGCCCCGGGATTGCTTTCACCTGGGAAACGACTACCCGGCCATCTGGAGTAACCAGGATGCTCATCGGTATTCTGCTGCCAAGCCCTTTTCCAGCACCGAACTGAGCCCGGTGTATTGCATCAACTGCCGCTTGCAACTCGGCATCGGTGGCTGTTGCGGGATTGAGCCGTGCGAACGCACATCCCTTACAGAGCGCAGGGGCCGCCAACAGAATCGTATTCACGGTTCCGCGAATGCAGGCCTCTGCACTCGATGGCGTCGAAAGACCACGATCAATGCATTGCCCTGCATCACCGACCAATCCCAAGGCCGAGGCTGATGCCGGATCGAGAACGGTGGTCCCGCCCGGGTCGTCGTGCTTCATAGTGAGCACAGATGCGGCAGTGCCCGCGAGAGTCGCCGTCTTCACCGCAGGAGCGACCGCCTTGAGCCCTGCGCCGAGTGCTGCCGTTGCTGCCCCCCACCCTACCCCGAGGACGGTGCCGCCACCGACACCGCCGATTGCCATGCCTGCCACAGCAAGCGGCGCGCCTACCTCGCGATGAAGGAAGGCGTGCTGCTCAACCCCAAACGCAGTCCCCATTGCCGCCTGCTCTTCAGCCGAGACCGCCTCGTACTCGTCCATGACTGCTTGGAACCGAGGGTCCCCGGTTCGACGGTACGCGCCCATTCGACCTTCGAGATCGGTCATCTGCTCGCGGATTCGCTTCAGACGAAGACGAAGAGCAGTCGCCTCTCCTCCTTGCTCCCCCGTCGGGTCCACATACCTCAGCGGATTCCCGTTGGCATACCCACGTACTGGAATGCCGCCACCGGCCACGCAAAGGTCGCAATCGAGCACAATCGCAGGCCAAGCAGGAGCATTGG
>CAZAIE010000899.1:0-3603 GCA_964485035.1 uncultured Myxococcaceae bacterium
GCGCGTGGTCGAGGCGCATCGGGAGGCAGACCAGGCGGGCCCTGCGCGCGCGGTGGGGGTCGGCTGCGGCATCAGCGACGCCAGCAGGGTCTCGGCCTCGCGCCGGGAGTCCCCGACCTCGGCCACCGGACCGCCTCGCGGCCCGAGCCGACCCGCGACCACCAGCGCCGTCCCCGCGGCGATGAGCACGGCCGCCGCGGCGGCCAGCGGCCAGCGGGGCAGCCGCTGCGGCTCTTCGCCGAAGAGCTCCGCCTCCAGCCGGTCGCGCGCGGCGTCGGTCAGCTGCGGCGCACGGGCCGCGGCGATCCGGGCCGCCGTCTCCAGCTCGGGCGAGCGATCGCCTGCCCCGCCCTCCAAAGCCTGCCCCAGCTCGCGCGCCTGCCGCGCTTCGTCCAACCCGGCGCCCTCGGCCACGTCCGGACGGTCGTCATCGCTCATCGCGTCCCTCCGCCTGGGGCCCCTGTGTCTCCACGTCCAGGCCCCGGAACTGCTTACACGCCCTGAAGAGGAGGACGTCGAACGTCCCCACCGTGATCCCGAGCTGCGCCGCGCAGGCGTCGCGCGACAGCTCGTCCAGCAGCCGCAGCTTGAGCGCGAGCGCATAGCGGGGGTTCATCTGCGCGAGGACCTGCTCCACCCGCTTCTGGGCCAGTGCGCGCGCCTGGGCCGCCTGCGCCAGCGACTCCGGGTCGGGCAGCGTGGCCTCGGCCCGCGCGAGCTCCGCGGCCAGCGCCTCCTGGAAGCGACCCTCGGTGGCCTGGCGGCGGCGGCGGTCCAGCGCCTTGTTGCGCGCGATGGTGGCCAGGTACGGGAAGACCTCGCCCGCGGCGAGCCGCTCGGGGTGCTCGAGGACCGAGACGAACGTCTCCTTCAGAGCGTCCTCGCACGCGGCCCTCGCTCCCAGCACCGGGACCAGCACCTCGCGGAACAGGCGGTCCGCGGTGCGGCGGTACAGCTCGCGCAGCGCCGCACGGTCGCCCGAGGCGGCGCGGCGGGCGAGCCCCTCCAGCGCGGGATCGCGTTCCATGGCGGACCGCAGGATAGCCCTTCCCGGCTACAATCCGCGCCGCCATGCCCTCCGAGTTCCAGCTCATCGACCGCTTCCTGGCTCCCTTCTCCCGCGCCGGCGCCGGCGTCGTCCTCGGTCCGGGCGACGACTGCGCCGTGCTCCGCCCCGACCCGCGCTCGGAGCTGTGCGTCACCACCGACGCGGTGGTGGAGGGCGTGCACTTCGACCCCTCGTTCTTCTCCGACGCGGACATCGGCTACAAGGCGCTGGCGGTGAACCTCTCCGACCTCGCCGCGATGGGAGCCGCGCCGCGCTGGTTCTTGTGCAGCGTCTCCTGCCGCCCCGAGGACGCCACGCGCATCCCCCGGCTCGCCAAGGGCATGGCCGCGCTCGCCGCCCGCACCGGCGCGGTGCTGGTGGGCGGCAACTTCACCCGCGCCGACCGGCTCTCGCTGCACGTGACCGCCGCCGGCGAGGTGCCCCGCGGGACCGCGCTCACCCGTTCCGGCGCCCGCGCGGGCGACCGGCTCTACGTCACCGGGACGCTCGGAGACGCCGCGCTGGGGCTGGCCACGCGGAGCATCGGCCGGTCGGCGAACAAGGCGCTGGCGCGCCAGCTGCGGCCCGAGCCCCGGCTCGAGGTGGGGGCCATCGCGCGGGAGTTCGCGCACGCCGCCATCGACCTCTCCGACGGCCTCGTCCAGGACCTGGGCCACGTCGCCCGCGCCAGCCGCGTGGGCATCCGCGTCGACGCCCGGGCCCTGCCGCTGAGCCAGACCTTCCACGACCTCGCCGCCAACCTCGACCTCGCGCTCTCGGGCGGCGAGGACTACGAGCTGGCGGTGTTCGTGCCGCCCTCGCGGGCCGAGGCGTTCGAGCGCGCCTGCGCCCAGGCAAAGCACCCGGTGACCTGCATCGGCGCGGCGGTCCGCGCCCGCGGCGTCAGGGTGGAGCACGCGGCCCACTCCGGCCGGGGCGGCTTCGACCACTTCGGGGCCTCCGGAAAGCACGCGTGATCCCAAGAGGTTGCGGGGACTGTAGGCAAATTGACTTCGGATCGTCCGCCGCTAAGATGGACGCCGTGCCACGCCCCGAGTTCCCAGTGCAGGAGCCTGCCCACCGCGGGCTCAGAGACCTCCCAGCGCTCTCGCTGCACGCGAAGATCTTCCTGGGCTACATCCTGCTCGGCGCCGCGCTCTTCGGGACCTTCGAGGCGATGCGGGCCCTGAGCCTGGACAACCGCCTGCTCCAGGCGCTGGTGGTGGCCGCGGTGACGGCCATCTTCGGGTTCTTGCTCCCCTCGAGCCTCGCGCGCGTGAAGCGCGTGCAGCTGCTCAACCGCGGGGCCCTGGAGATCAGCCGCGGGGACCTCTCCAAGCCCGTGCAGATCGAGCAGGAGGGGCTGGGCCGCGACGAGATCGACGAGCTGGCGCTGGCCATCGCCCACATGCAGGAGAACCTGCGCGAGCTGGTGGGCCACGTGCAGCGCACCGCGAAGAGCGTGGCCGACAGCGCCAACGACCTGCAGCGCTCCGCGGAGAACGTGAACGGCTCCACCGAGGAAGTGGCCTCCTCGATGGAGAAGATCAACAAGGGCGCGGACGAGCAGACCGGGCTGGTGGAACGAGCCTCGACGGTCATCACCGGCATCGCCTCCTCCATCCAGCGGGCGAGCAAGAGCGCCGAGGACGCGGCGCGGTCGGCCGCCGACACCTCCGGGGCCGCCGAGTTCTCCGGGAACGCGGCGAGGCTCGCGGGCGAGAAGGTGAAGAAGGTCTTCTCCCGCATCGAGGCCGCGAGCCAGGAGGTCTTCGCCTTCGGGGAGAAGACCCAGGAGATCTCCAAGATCGTCGACGCCATCACCAACGTCGCCCAGCAGACCAACCTGCTCGCGCTCAACGCCACCATCGAGGCGGCGCGCGCGGGCGAGTACGGGCGCGGGTTCGCGGTGGTCGCCGAGGAGGTCCGCAAGCTCGCCGAGACCGCCGGCCGCTCGGCCGAGGCCATCTCCAAGATCTCCCGGGAGATCGCCGCGCAGGCCAACGCCGTCGTCGGCGCCATGAAGGAGGGCATCGACGAGCTGGGCGACGGCCGCGAGGACCTGAACAACATCATCCGCGCCCTGGAGGCCATCACCGACACGGCCCGGAAGGCGGCGGAGCGCGTGAACATCATCTCCGAGCTCAGCCGCGAGCAGCTCGCCGGCTCGGAGGAGATGGTGAAGGCCATCGGCCACATCTCCGGGGTGGCGAAGAGCAACGCCGCCTCGACGGACCAGGTGCACACCGTCATCCAGGAGCAGACCGCCAACGTCGCCCAGATGACGAGCTCGGCGCAGGAGCTGACCAACCTCTCCGTGGAGCTGCAGACCGTGGTCAGCCGGTTCAAGCTCTGAGCCCCGTATGAAGTACCTGTGCGACTCCTGCAGCCGGCTGGTGGACGTCCGCGAGTACTCGCTGCGCGAGAGCGCGCTGGTGGTGGTCTGCCCCGAGTGCCGCAGCGAGAGCCGGGCCCCGCCGCCCGCGGTCGCCGACCGGACGCCGGCCCCGGTGCTGGAGCTGGCGCGGCCCAAGCCCCCGCCCGACGGCCCGCTC
>CAZAIE010000900.1:0-3602 GCA_964485035.1 uncultured Myxococcaceae bacterium
GAGCTGGACGCGCAGGGGGTCCCGCACCGGCTGGGCGAGGGCAGGGGAGCCGAGCGAGAGAACCAGCGCGGCGGTGAGGGCGGAGCGGAGCAGACGGTGCATGGTCATGTCTTGGGCTGCTGAGAGGGGACGGCGGGACTACTTCACGTCGTACTTCTTGCGCACCGCCGACCCGTTGCGGTCGAGCTCGATCTCGATGCGGTTGGATTCCTTCAGCTTGGTGTAGACCTCGAGCGCCTTGTCGGGGCTGTTGATCTCGAAGCCGTTGATGCGGCGGATGATGTCGCCGTTCTGGATGCCGATCTTCGTGTAGAGCGAGTCCGGGCGGATGGAGAACAGCTTGAAGCCCGTGGCTACTCCGTCCTTGAACGCCGGGACGATGCGGGCCTGCATGGCGATGTCGTTGAGGTTGGACAGCGCCTTGTTGATCTCGTCCTTGGGGATCTCGTACGAGTCCTCGCCCACCGACTTGATCCCCGCGCCCGTCGCCGAGGAGGGCGGCGCTGCGGTGTTCGCGGCGACGGTGGGCGGCGCGGGGGCGGAGATGGCCTCGCCGGTGCCGGCCTCGTTGTCGATGTACTCCTTGCGGCCGTTGTTGTTGACGATGACCCGCTTCAGCTCGATGTCGATGATCTCGGCGGTGAGGAGCTTGTCGCCGATCATGTAGACATTGGCCGCGTGTGAGGAGACGTCCTCGATGTTGGCGATGGACCACTCAGGGTGGTTCAGCGAGACCGTGGTCGCGAGCAGCTTCACGCGCAGGCCGCTCTTCACCGGCTCCTGGCTGGCGATGTCGGGGAGCGCCGGGGGCAGGTCCTCGTCGGGCGTCTTCTCCTCGGGCTTGGGCAGCTCGATGCCGGTGACCTTGGAGACAGCCTCCGCCGACAGCGGGACCTTGGTCGGGCCTGTGGCGCCGAGGGCGGTGGTCGGCGCCGGTGCGGTGTTGGCGTCGCCCTTCGGGGAGAGCATGCCGCCCAGGAAGGTGTTCGCGGTCTTGGCGGAGAGGAATGCCGTCGCCAGCAGGAAGACCAGGTTCACGACCCAGAAGTATTTGCGGAAGAAGAGTTCCATGACCGGGGTGCGTCAGCGGACGCGGTAGGTGAGGCGCTGCGCCGCGCCGTGGCGTTCGAGTTCGAGGTCGATCCGGGTGGTGGTGGAGAGACGGGTGACGACCTCGAGGAGCTTGGACGGGTCGTTCACTTCGAAGCCGTTGATGCGGCGGACCACGTCGCCCTGGGCGAGGCCGTAGCGCGAGAGCAGCGCGTTCGGGGCGAGGCGGGAGAGCTTCCAGCCGTTCAGGGTGCCGTTGGTGTACGCCGGCATCCAGGCCATGCGCTGCAGTTCGTTGGGGATCTGCTGGACGACTTCCTGGAGTTCTCCCGGACGCAGCGAGAAGGTGCCATCGGACTCGCGCGCGATCACCAGCGCGGGCGATCCGACCGTCGGCGGTTGGGCGACGCGCTGTGGCTCGGCGAGGCCAATCTCCTCGAGCGTGCCGCCGCGGTTCACGACCATCTTGAGCCGCTCGATCGAGACCACGATCGCGCCCTGGACCTCGTCGCCCAGCGCGTACACGGTTGCGGCCCGGGTCTGCGTGTTCTCGACCAGCGCGAGCGAGCCCTCGGGGAGCGAGGAGACCGTGGTGCCGAGCAGCTTGAGCGCGAGGGGGCCCTGCACCGCGGAAGCCGCGACGGGCAGTTCCGGGGCGGACGCAACGTCCGGGAGCCCGAACGCGCTGGCCACGGCTTGCAGGCTCAGCGCGGTCTTCACGAGCGCTGGGACCGGAGCCGTCGGGGCCGTCGGGATGCTCGGCGCCACCGGCCGGACTGCCAGCGCACCCAGCGTCAGGGCGCACAGCAGCGCGGCGCTGGCCAGGAACGCCAGGTCGACCATCCAGAAGCTGCGGCGCAGTACGGTTTCCATTCCGGCTCTGCCAAAAGCAACATCCGTGCCCGCCTTGGCTCGTCCGGTCATGCTGTCAATATGCTGAAATGACTACGAATTCTGACGTGGTCGAAAGCACTCCCACTTCCTCCGACCCAAACTCGGACAATTTGTCACTCGGCCTTCGCGACGTCTGGACAAAGCGACGAAGGGACCGAGGCCCCACATCCGAGGGAATTGACGTGATTCCAGGGTCTTGAAGAACGCCAACTCAGGCGGCGAACCGGGCGAGGTACTGCTTCACGCGGACCTTCCGGGCGGTGTTGTCCGAGCTCATGTACCGCACCGTCCCGAAGATGGGCCGCTCGGGGCCCCAGGCACGGTCGTAGCGTCCGAACGCCCAGAGCACGCCGCTTGCGGTGTTGGGGTCGCGGCCGTCGAGGGCGTAGCGGTCGTTGAGCACGAGCAGCGTCTCCAGCGCCTCCTCGGGGCTGCGGCTCCACTCGAGCACCTTCTTGCCCCAGAGCATGCGCAGGTAGTTGTGGATTCGTCCCTCGCGCACGAGCTGGCGCTGGGCCGCGTTCCAGAGCGGGTCGTGGGTGCGCGCCTCCTCGAGCGTCGCGCGGTCATAGCAGCGCGGCCTCGGATCCTTCGCGTGCTTGCGCAGGGTCTGCTGGGCCCAGGTGGGCAGCGAGGAGAAGTCGGTGGGATCGTCGCGGTGGGCCGCGAAGTTGAAGCCCAGCTCGCGCCAGGTCACGAGTTCCTCCAGGTAGTCCTCGGCGGACTCGCTCATGCCCCACCATCCCCGGGCGCCGCCCATGGCCTTGGTCGCCAGCCGCTCCTCCGTCCAGCCCTCCCGCTTCGCGACGCTGGCGAACACCTGGTGGGCCGAGAGGTGGCCGAAGTGCAGCCACGGCGATAGCCGGCTGGTGGCGTCGAGGTCAGGGTGGTTGCGGTCCTCTCCGTACTGGTCGAGCCGGCCGAGGAAGGCGTCCAGCGCCTTCGTCGCAGCCTCCGCGCCGCCGCGCAGGCCCTCGACTGGCTCCACGTCGTGGCGGATGGGCAGCGCGTCGAGTCCACGGCCAGCGAGGAGCGCCGGGCTTGCGAGCGACCAGCGGCGTCCGGTGAGCGACGCCGCGCGCTTCGCGGACAGCTCGGGGAAGGAGCGCCTGGCCAGCGGATCCGCGAGGGGGAGCTCCAGGTGCGGCCTGAGCTCACGCTGCAGGTACAGCCGGAAGAAGCGCGCGGCGGTGAAGCTGCGTCCCGGGGCGCGCACCGGCAACAGGCCATTCGAGTCCACCGCTTCGAAGCACACGCGCACCGACCCGAGCGCCGCGGGGACGAGGCTGGGGAGGAACGACCCGAACCCCTCGTCGGTGACCACCGTGCAGGCGTGGCTGGCCAGGTGCTCGAGCAAGCCAGCCGCCGCGCCGCGCCGTGGCTCGACGTAGGGCAGGTGGGCGACGCCCCGCGCCGCGAAGGCCGCGGCGTTGTCGGCCATGCCCTCGAGGACGAAGCGATGGAAGCGGTCGCACGCGAAGGGATAGCCCGCCCGCAGGGCCTCGAGGACGACGAGCGGACGCCGCAGCCTGCTGCACCACTCGACGGCCCGCTGCAGCGCGAAGTTCCACCCCGCGCGGCGGTGGGCGGTCATCCAGTAGAGGACGTACTCGCCATCGGGGCGGGGCGGGGCGTCGACGAGAGTCCTGAGGCGGGAG
>CAZAIE010000901.1:0-3599 GCA_964485035.1 uncultured Myxococcaceae bacterium
GGGCTGGGGCGTCATCGACAGGGTGGGTGGCCGAGGACGCAGCGGGCATTCACGCCCCAGCCCTCAGGACCGAGTGCGCAGCTTTCGCAGCGCGGCCCGCAGGGCAGCCTCTCGACCCATGGCCCGAGCGCCGCGTTCGATTGGCCGTGCAAGCAACTCGATGCCCCATCGCACCGACAGCCGGTCGGCGAGGACGAGGCTCAAGGGATAGATCCCCGCCTTGGGGACATGGCTGACCGAACGAGCAAGGAGGACCCGGAACCGTGGCTCCAGTGCGCCGAGGACGGCCTCCGGCACGGGCGCGCGAATCCTGCGGAAGGCCTCGCTCAGCGCCGTCCCGGTGACTGCCGCCACCTTGGCTCGAATCGCTGTCGCCACCACCTGCGCCCAGTCGATCGCGTGGTGCGCCAGCAGCAGCTTGATGTCGAACAACCACTTCACGCCCTCGAACCGATGATGCGCGGCGTGGACGCACAGATGGACGAGGGCGTCGGTCAAGCCAAGGATCTCGACGGCCCGCTTCTCGACGACCACAGACGCCGCCCGGTCCATGAGCGCAGACACATCGAACTCGGACTGGAAGCCGCACGACGGTGTGAAGTGAAGCTCAATCAGGGCCCCGGATGGCGCGACGAAGCTGCAGTGGTGCCAGAAGTCGAATGCGCTCTCGGGCGGCTCCTGGAACTCCCGATACCCGTTCTCCGTCAGGACCGACCGCGCTGGGGCGAGGAACTTCGGATGAACGAGCAGGTCCACGTCTGAGGTCGGCCGCAGCCACGCCTGCGGGTACAACCACGCCCCCAGCGGTACGCCCTTCAGGACCAGTGCCCTGATCCCTGCGCGCCCGAGCAGGTCGACAGCTCCGTGGGCGCTTCGCCACAGCCGGGCATGGGAGAACTGCATGCCCATGCGCTCTGACCGGGACAGCTCGAAGACGTTGGGCAGGTAGTGCGCCAGGAGCGGCAGCAGGCCCAGCTTTCGGGCCTGCGCAGCAACCCCGCTGGTGTCTTCCGTCGCCACCGCCGTCGCGCGGCTCGGGCACTCAGGCAACCACCGGAGTATGGCTTCCACGCTCACGTCTGGAGACTCCTGCGCGCAGATCGGCTCAGAGCCCTGCGTGCGCGCGGTACCAGGCGATGGTCTCGGCGAGGCCGGTGCGGAAGTCCTTCTGCGCCTTGAAGCCGAACTCCCGCTCGGCGCGGCTCACGTCGAGGCGGCGCCGCGGCTGGCCGTTGGGCTTGCTGGTGTCCCAGACGATGCGGCCCTGGAACCCGCAGAGTTCGCCGACCAGCGTCGCCAGATCCTTGATGGTGATCTCGAAGCCCGCGCCCAGGTTCACCGGGTCGCTCTTCCCGTATCGCTCGGTGGCCAGGAGGATCCCCTCGGCGGCGTCCTCGGCGTGGAGGAACTCGCGAGTCGCCGAGCCGTCGCCCCAGAGGACCACCTCGTCCCGCTTGGCCTGCTTCGCCTCCAGGAACTTGCGGATCAGCGCCGGGATGACGTGCGAGGTCTCCAGGTCGAAGTTGTCGCGCGGACCGTAGAGGTTCACTGGGAGCAGGAAGATGGAGTTGAAGCCGTACTGCGCGCGGTAGGCCTCGGACTGGACCAGCATCGCCTTCTTCGCGATGCCGTACGGCGCATTGGTCTCCTCCGGGTAGCCGTTCCAGAGGTCCTCTTCCTTGAACGGGACCGGCGCGAACTTGGGGTAGGCGCAGATCGTCCCCAGCGCCACGAACTTCTCGATGCCCCGACGGCGCGCCTCGTCGATGAGCTGCACGCCCATCATGAGGTTCTCGTAGAAGTACTTGCCCGGGTTGGCGCGGTTGGCGCCGATGCCGCCCACCACCGCCGCGAGGTGGATGACCACGTCCGGGGAGCCCTGGTCGAACATGCGGCCGATGTGCGCGCGATCGACCAGGTCGAAGGCCGGGTACTCGGGGACGAAGACGTGCTTCGCGCCGCGCTCCTTCAGCTTGGCCAGGATGTACGAACCGAGGAAACCCGCCCCGCCGGTGACCGTGAAGCGCCTGCTCTCGAAGAAGTTCATCGGTGAGTCTCCAGGTTCAGCGGCACTGCGCCCGGGCCAGACTCCGGGGCCCGGGAGGATACGAAGCCCCGGGATTCCGAAGCCCGGGATTGTAGTAGCCGGCGACTGAAGTCGCGCCTGAGGTTACCAAGCCCGCCTGCGCGGGCTGGCGTTGTAGCCCGCCGAAGGGCGGGCTTCGTATCTCCAACCTTCGTCGCCGGCGACAACCCCCGGGCTTCAACTCCACTTCTTCAGGTCGTCGGGCGGACGCCGTGGGTGCCGTACTTCTCGCGCGCGGTCCGCTCCAGGTCCGCGTCCACCATCTCGTGGACGAGCTGCTTGAAGCCCACCTTCGGGGTCCAGCCGAGCTTGGTGCGCACCTTGGTCGCGTCGCCCTGCAGGAAGTCCACCTCGGCGGGACGGAAGTAGCGCGGGTCCACCTCGACGAAGTCCTTCCAGTCCATGCCCGCGTAGGCGAACGCCTCCTCGCACAGCTCCTTCACCGAGTGCGCCTCGCCCGTGGCCACCACGTAGTCGTCCGGCTCGGGGGCCTGGAGCATCAGCCACATCGCCTCGACGTAGTCCTTGGCGTGGCCCCAGTCGCGCTTGGCGTCCAGGTTGCCCAGGTAGAGCTTCTTCTCCAGCCCGTGCTTGATGCGCGCTACTCCGCGCGTGACCTTGCGCGTGACGAAGGTCTCTCCCCGGCGCGGGCTCTCATGGTTGAAGAGGATGCCGTTGCACGCGAACATCCCGTAGCTCTCGCGGTAGTTCATCGTGATGTAGAAGCCGTACGCCTTGGCGCAGGCGTAGGGGCTGCGCGGGTAGAAGGGCGTGGTCTCCCGCTGCGGGATCTCCCGGACCTTGCCGAACAGCTCGGAGCTGGAGGCCTGGTAGAAGCGCGGCTTCATCCCCGCCTCGCGGATGGCCTCGAGCAGGCGCACCGTGCCCATGCCCACCGAGTCCGCGGTGTACTCGGGGATGTCGAACGAGACCTTCACGTGGCTCTGGGCGCCGAGGTTGTAGATCTCGTCGGGCTGGGTGATGCGCAGGATGCGGTCCAGCGAGCTCGCGTCGGTGAGGTCGCCGTAGTGCAGCTTCAGGCGCACGTTGGACTCGTGCGGATCCTTGTAGAGGTGGTCGATCCGGTCGGTGTTGAAGGAGCTCGAGCGGCGGATGATGCCGTGGACCTCGTAGCCCTTCTCCAGGAGCAGCTCGGCGAGGTAGCTGCCGTCCTGGCCGGTGATGCCGGTGATCAACGCCTTCTTCATCGTGTCCCTCGTGCGTGGAAGTCCGGGGAGAGTATCCGACCCGGAGGCCTGTGGGGAGACTGCTGTCAGGGCGCTGCAGACGGGACGTGGCCGTGGCGAGTCAAGGCGTTCAGGAGGGAGAGACGACTACAGAACGACGAAACGAGACGGAGCTGCCGGCCTCCGCGCTGCTCTCCGCGCCGGGTCGTGCGGACGTGCGTGGGTCGAGACGAGCGCGCGGGCGATCGTCGTGCGACCTGAGGGCGAAATCCTCCTCAATCCACGAAGACGTCCTCGAGGCTGGTCGCGTCCAGCACCCGCTTCGA
>CAZAIE010000902.1:0-3599 GCA_964485035.1 uncultured Myxococcaceae bacterium
ACCTCGACGCGGTGGGCAACACCACCAAGGCCGAGACCAAGGGCATCGCCATCGGCTCCGCGGTCATCGCGGCGTTCTCGCTGTTCTCCAGCTTCATCGCCACCATCGCGGTCGGCGGCGAGGAGAAGATCCACGAGATGTCGGTGGCCCAGTACCTGACCGAGGCCGGGCGCATCAGCGTCGCCGACCCCAGCGTGCTCATCGGCCTGCTCATCGGCGGTGCGGTGCCGTTCCTGTTCTCGAGCATGCTCATCCGCGCGGTCGGCCGGGCGGCGTTCTACATCGTCAACGAGTGCCGTCTGCAGTTCCGCGACCCGGCGATCCTCGCGGGAACCAAGAAGCCCGACTACGGCCGGGTGGTGAACATCTGCACCAACACCGCGCAGAAGGAGCTGGTGGGCCCGGGGCTCATGGCCATCACCGTCCCCATCGTGGTCGGCATCGGCCTCGGCCCCTACGCGCTGGGCGGCTTCCTCGCCGGCATGATCCTCACCGGCCAGCTCCTGGCGGTGTTCATGGCGAACGCCGGCGGCGCCTGGGACAACGCCAAGAAGCTCATCGAGGACGGCGTCTACGGTGGCAAGGGCTCCGAGGCGCACAAGGCCGCGGTCACCGGCGACACCGTGGGCGACCCGCTGAAGGACACTGCGGGCCCCGCGATCAACCCGCTGATCAAGGTCATGAACATGGTCAGCCTGCTGACCCTCGGCCTGGTGCTGCAATACAACGTCCTCGCCCCGCGCAGCACGAGCGAGTACGCGCGCGCCACTGGCGTGGTGATCCTGCTCGTCGGCCTCGCCGCGGCGATCTGGGCGGTGTGGCAGAGCAAGCGCGAGACCAGTGCCCGTGACCAGGCGCTGGCACCGCAGCCCGAGCACCCGACCTCGGCGCCGCCCCCGGCAGCCGCGAAGTAGCGACCGGCTCCCGATGCAGTTCGGCTCCCCGTCCGGCGCGTCCGGGCGGGGAGCCTGTCTTTGCGGGCTCAAGGACAGACGACCGTCGCCGGACAGTTGCCCTCGGAGTTGCGCGGCGTGCTCTGCCGGCACTTCGCGACCCGCTCGAAGGTGTTGGCGGCCATGAAGTCAACCGACGTCCCCGAGTAGGCGAGGTCCACGCCATAGCCGTCGAGGTCGGCGAAGACGGAGTTCGTCACGAACGACTGGCTCGGCTGCCCGAAGACCAGCAGGCCTCCCACGTCACCCTCGTTGGGGCTCGAGGAGAGCGAGCAGTGGAACCCGTTGGCGCCGCTCGCCCCTCCCGCGTACTCGATGCGCACGTGGTCCAGCTTGTCGGCGGGGTCCGGGACGTGGTCGAGAACGATGCCCACCCAGTCGCCCGCGGCAGGCGAGGGCTTCGCCGAGGTGAAGACCACCGGCTTCGTGGCGCTGCCCTGCGCGGCCAGCGCCCCGGTGGTGACCGGCGGGACCCCTGCCTTCGAGAGCTGGATGCGTCCGGTCGGAGTCACCTTCACCACCACCCCCGCCTCGAGGGTGAGCTGGGCGCGGACGGCAGGCAGCGCGGTAGAGCCGATGGGCAGGACCTTGCCGTTCCCCGCCTCGTCGCCCACGCGGTAGGGCACGCCGCGGTCGCGCCAGGTGGTGTCCTCGAGCAGGTTGCCCTCTGCGATGACCAGGACCTCGTCGGCGCCGTTTCCCGCGTAGACGCCGGTGGGAAGGTCCTGGGCGAGGTGCGGAGCGGCGCGCACCGCGCTCTTCGCCGCGTTGCGGACCGTGAGCGCCGTCGAGTCGGCGGCGAAGCCCGCGTTGCCGCGCAGGGACACGCCGTGCATCTCCGAGCCGTCGACGGTCACGTGCTGCACGCGCAGCGCTGCGCGCCGGGGCAGCGCCGGATCGCCGCGGACCTCGATGGCCCCAACTCCGTTGGACGACTGCGCGCTGCCGCCGCCTGTCAGCGTCGCCCAGGCGAGGTCGATGGTCCCGCCGCTGGAGTAGAGAAAGCTCCACGCGGTTCCCGCCTTCGCCCGAGCGAAGGTGATGGGTCGGGTCTCGCTGCCCCTCGCGACCAGCGTCCCGTCCACGTCGAGGCCGTGCACGCCGTCGAAGAGCACCTGGGTGCAGGGCTCGAGGGTGAGCGTCGCGCCCTTGGCGATGCGCGTGGTGTAGGTCACGAGGTGGGGGCCATCCACGGCGCGCCAGGTGGTGTCGGTCTTGATCTCCGCGCCGTCGTGGCGGGTCCCCGCGCCTGGCGCCGGGCAGGCCGAGCCCGCGTCGGGCACAGGAGCCGAGGCGTCCAGCCCGGGGGACGACGCATCCGGCTCGTCGAGGCTCTCTTCGGAGAGCGGACAGGCGGCGAGCGCCGCCACCAGCAGGACCGAGGACAGTAGACGGACCATGGGCTACCTCCGTGGGCCCATGGGATGCCCCGACCCGCCAAACCGGTTCGGAGCGGGCCCACATCCGGGGCTTGCGCCGCCCTGAACAGTCCAAGACCAGACACTGGCTGTGCCGCTTGACCCCCGCGGCCCGGTGAGGCATCGGTAACGCGACTGTTCACCCCCAGCACGAGGTCGACCATGCGCATCCACGTGGCGTTGCTGTCCCTGACGATGGCCGTGGCAGGTTGTGGCGGAGGAACCACCCTCAAGTACTCGATCGCCGGCGCCTTCCTGGGCGACCTCGGCCCCGAGGAGAAGGTGGAGGTCTTCGAGGCCCAGGCCAACCTCAACAAGGTGGAGGACGAGGTCTGGCGCGCGCAGCACCAGCAGGTGGCCATCGAGCGCGAGCTGGGCGTCGCCGACGCCGACGTGGACCTCGCCAAGGCGGCGCTGGACAAGGCCAAGGTCGAGCGGGACTTCGCGGTCTCCACCAAGGACGAATCGAAGATCGGCCCGGCCGAGAAGAACCTCACGGTGGCCAAGCTCAACATCGAGATCGCCCAGGCGAAGAAGGACCTGGCCAAGACGCGCCTCTCGCACTCGAAGGCGAACATCGAGACCGCCCAGCTCCACGTCCTCGAGGCGCTCTCCCGCGTCGAGCTGGCGCGGGCCCAGCTGGCGGTGAAGAAGGAGAAGCGGCCCACCGCGGACTTCGACGTGGCCAAGTTCGACCGCCAGACCACCGAGGCCCAGCGCGAGTGGAACGAGTCCCGGGTCGAGACCGACAAGCTGCAGGTGGAGGTCACCCGCGCGGAGTCGAAGCTGAACGAGCTGAAGGCGAAGCTCGAGGCAGCGAAGTAGGCGCCGTCTCCACGTCGTCCGGGGCGAGGGCCCCGGACGGCGCGCTCAGCGCTTCGGCGTGACGCCGAGCAGGTGCTGTAGCCGCGGCAGGTGGTCCTTCAGCGGCGTCTGCTCGTCCTGCGCGCCCTGGTGGACCAGCTTCCCCTCCTGGAACTCGCGCAGGAGGTCCAGGTCTTCCGGGCCCACGCCTTCCGCGCGGTGCACCGTCCCGTCAGCGTGCTCGACGACCAGCACCACCACCGGATTGGCCGGCGCCTTGGGCGTGCACTTGCGACAGAGCTGGCTCTCGTCCAGCGACAGCTTCAGCCCTGCTATCGGCAGCTTCGCGCGGAGCTGGGGAAGCAGGCGCTGGATGAGCCGGCCGGTGCCCCGATCCTTGGTCCAGAGCGTCCGCGCGCCACAC
>CAZAIE010000903.1:0-3594 GCA_964485035.1 uncultured Myxococcaceae bacterium
CCGCTTCTGCAGTCTTCCCGTGGGAGGAGCGGGTCTTCAAGGTGCGCGGGAAGATCTTCCTGTTCCTCAGCTCCGACGCCGAGAACCTCTACGTCACCGCCAAGCTCCCGGACACCGGCGACTTCGCCACGCTCCTGCTGCCCAACGTCGAGCCCACTGGCTACAACCTGGGCCGCTCGGGCTGGGTGAGCGGGATCTGGCCGCTCGGTGAGGCGCCGAACCTCGCGATGCTCGAGGCCTGGCTCGACGAGAGCTACCGCGCGGTGGCGCCGAAGCGACTGGTCGCCCGGCTGCCGTCTCTGGAGACGAAGCGCCGGTGACTATTCCTCGTGGCGCTCCCGTCGGGGAGGCATGGCTATAATCCGCCGCGACCATTCCGGAGGGTGCCCGATGAAGACGCTGTCTGCGGTCCTGGTGTCGACGCTTCTCACTGGCTCCGCGCTGGCCGGTCCCATCGAAGACGCTGGGAAGCTCAAGAAGGAAGGCAAGAAGGCCGAGGCCGTGGCCCTGCTCGAGAAGGCCTCCGAGAAGGCGCCCAAGGACTGCAAGCTGCTCAAGGCTCTCGGCGACGCCTACTTCGACGTCGACGACCTCGACCTGGGGGCGATGACCTTCGAGCGCTTCGTCAAGGACTGCAGCGCCGACCCGGCGGCGGCCGAGGTCTCCAAGAAGCTCGCGGCGCACTACGACTCCAAGCTCGCTGCCGAGGGACCTCCCGCTGCGGCGGCAGGGGAGGGCGGGCTCTATCTGGTACCCCTGATCCCGCCGCGGCTCATCGGCGCCGGCACCGAAGACGACCGCTGGGCGATGGACTCCGACTCGCGCGTGCACCGCCTGCCCATCCCCGAGCAGGCTTGCGAACTGCTGCGGAACAACAAGGTCAAGGAGGCGGTCGTCCTGCTGGAGACGCAGGTCAAGAAGAAGCCCGGCGACGAGCAGTCCTGGCGCTACCTGGGCACTGCCCGCGCGATGAACAACGACGTCTCCGGAGCGGTGAAGGCCTACGAGAAGTACCTCCAGCTCGAGCCTGATGCCCCGGACGCCGAGCCCATCCGACGCAGCGTCAAGTACCACAAGAAGAAGAAGTGATCGGCGCGGGCAATCTCTGAAACACGCCTGGTTACGGCTGCTTGCGGGTCGCCAAGGAAGGCCCTTCAGGGCTCCTGGGAGGGCTTGGGAGCCCTTCCCAACCTGTTTGCCCTATTGCAATAGCGCCCCCCTCCCCAAGTCCTCAGGGCGGGGCCTCCAGGGCCCTTCCTGGCCTTTTTCCGTCGTGTGAGGGCCGCGACCAGCACCCTCGGACGCCGGGTCCCGCCCGAACGGGGGGGTCAGCCTGAGGTGAGCCGCACGCGGGAGAGGGGCTGCATTCCCAGCAGAACCTGCCGATCGCAGGGCGTCAGCTCGACGGCTTCGCGCGGACACTGGAACGCGCACTGCCCGCATCCGATGCATCGGTCCGGGTCCAGGGACAACGTCCCTTCACGCACCACCGCGGCTTGGACGGGGCAGTAGCGGACACAGGTGCCACAGCCATCGCAGCTGCCTTCCACCACCTCGGCCCGGAAGGAGCACCGGAAGTGGAGCGCGGCGGCCCCGCGGTTGTAGGAGCCGAAGACCCCGCAGCAGTCCCAGCAGCAGCTGCAGATGGCGGTGGCCTCGCGGGCCGCGTCGTCCCGGTCGTGGAAGACGGTGTGGATGGCCCCGGCCTCCTGGGCGCGGTGTAGCAGGTCGAGGGCAGTGCGCACGTCGATGGCCCGTCCCAGTCCGCGGGCGACCGCCGAGGTCGCGGAGGCTCCCAGCACCAGGCAGGTCTCGGCAGGCAGGTGGAACCGGCAGGGCTCGTCCACCAGCTTGCGCCACTGCCGGCAGAAGCAGTGCATCAGCACGATGGCCCCCGCGTGGCGGGAGACCAGCGCGGCGACGCTCCTGGTGGGGTGGATCTCCGAGGGCTCGGAACTCACCACCTGGTCGACCTGGACGCAGACCCGGCGGGGCGCGGGCCCCTGGGCGATGGTCTGGAAGGGGCGGGTCCGCAGCCGGTAGTAGGCGTTCACCGCCCAGCGCGCGGGCAGGGTGTTCTGGTCGCGCCAGGAGGCGAACAGCCGGTCGATGCGCCGGGCGAACTCGCGGTGATGGTCGCTCTCCCCGCCGTCGGCGAGCTGGGTCTCGAACCAGCCGGGCATGAACGGCGTGAGGTCGATGAGCCCGCTCGCGGGGTCGCTGTGCGGCGCGAGGACCTCCTTGCGCAGCAGCGCGTCGAGCAGCGCCTGCGCGCGCTCGGGCGGAAGGCCCGACCGGGTCAGCGCCTCCGCGCGTGTGGTCGGACGGTCGTCCAGGGCCAGCAGGAAGGCGACCTCGTCGTCGCCCAGGACGAGGTCGAAGCAGTCCAGCAGGAAGCGATCGACGGGGATGGGCTGCGGCTCGACCCGGCGCGCCATGCGCCGTGCCAGCGTCCGCAGCCGCCTCACCCGGTCGGGCCCGAGCGCCACGTCAGGGCGTCGCGGGCGCAGGGGCCGCGGCGGGCGCCGTCTCGGGAGCTGGCGTTGCGGCCTCGGGGGCCGGCGCAGGCGCCTGGACCGGCTCCGCCATCGGCATCTCGGCAGGCAGCGGACAGGGCAGGTACAGCGAGGTCTGCGCCGTGATGGCGACGTAGATGCGCAGGTAGCTGCCGTGGGGGTAGACCCCGCTGACCTCGATCTTGGGGACGTCGCTGCGCAGGCAGGCGGGGCCGACGGGCATGTCGCCCGAGACCTTCGCCCGCGCGGCGCGGAGGCGGTCGCTCAGGTCCAGCTTCAGGGCCGCGCGCGCCTGGTCGCGGATGGAGTCGCCGTCCAGCGCCGCCTTGAGCTTGAGCAGGAAGCTGCCGGTCTCGATGGTGGGCTGCAGGTCGGGGACCTGGAGCTCGTTGTCGATGACCGCGGGGTGGCCGGAGAAGAAGATGTCGCCGTCCAGGTTGGCGCTGATGCCGGCGGCCTGCACCGGCCCGCCCAGGCGGACCTTGAGGACCAGCTGGTTCTGCGACGAGTAGACCTCGGGGTCGGTCAGGTAGATCTGCGGGAAGTCCTTCGAGAAGTAGAGCTTGCCGTCGGTGAAGGCGAGGCTCATCGCCTTGGACAGCTCGGAGTACGAGGCGGCCACGGGCACGGTGACGGTGAAGGGCCCGGAGGCGAGCGTGGCGACGTTGGCCAGCGGCGCCGGGCGCGCGGGGACGGGCGGCGGCGCGCAGGGCAGGGTGATGGTCGGGGCGACGATGAGCGCCACGTCCTTCTCGATGCCGCCCGCGAGCACCGTGGGCCCCGCCTCGAGGCCGGTCACGCGCAGCGACAGGCACCCCTCGGCCTCGCCCAGCGGCAGCGGGATGGGCGCCGCCAGCCGCTGGTACTGCTCCAGCACCTTCGGGGAGAGGTCGTAGGAGTAGGTCTCGAGGATGGTCTGGAACTGGTCCCGCAGCGCGGTCAGCGCCCCGCCCAGGACGTTCACCACCTTCAGCTTCAGGTCCTTCGAGGTGAGCTCCACCTTCGGCGACTGGAGGCGCGCGCGGTAGTCACTGCCGATCACCGGCTCGCCAGAGACCTTCAGGTCCAGCGAGAGGCT
>CAZAIE010000904.1:0-3592 GCA_964485035.1 uncultured Myxococcaceae bacterium
CACTCCTTGTCCTGCGTCGCGGCGTCCGCTGCCGCCTTCTTGAGCTTGCGCTCGATGGGCTCGGAGCAGGGGCGGAACGCCTTCGAGTCCGGGGTCCACACCGGCTCGCCGAAGCGGCCGCAGCCCACGAACCGCGCCGCGGGGAGCTGGACGGGACCTGTGGGCTTCGCGGAGAGCTGCTCGACCAGGAGCGTCGTGGGCGCGCCGTTCAGGTCCAGCGCGCGGCCCTCCTCGTCGAGGAGCAGGAACGGCTCCGCGCCGCGCCACACCAGCGTCCCGGGGACGGGCTGCAGCCAGAGCGACTTCCAGGCGCCGAGGTCGCAGCGGTCCACCGGGTCCAGCGCGAGGCGCAGCGCGAGGTCCGTGGGGAACTTCGCCCGCTCCCAGCTCAGCACCGCCCAGCGCAGGGCGTTGTTCGCGCCCGGGTAGTCGATGCGCGCCGTGGCGGTCACCGGTCCGGCCTGCGTGACGCAGACGCCCTGCTCGAGGCCCACGCCCTGCTCGCCCTCCCTCGGCTGGAAGGGCTGGAGCGCGGCGCGCCCCGCCTTGGCCGTCCAGGCGAAGCCAGAGACCTTCTCGCCACCGGTGCTGCGGGCGAAGCGGGCCGTGAGCAGGTAGCACTCGCCCGTCGCCGCCGGGAAGGTGACGCTGAAGGCCTTGGCCTTCCCGCTGCCGTGGGAGACGAGCCTCGCGCCCAACGCTGCGGCCACTGCCTGCTGGGCCTCGGGGTCGGGCTTCTCGAACTGCGCGAGGCGCGAGAAGCGGGCGTGCTCGTGGAGGAAGAAGACCCCGCCGTCCGGCTCGAGCGCCTGCAGCGCGTCCGCGGCCTTCTTGAGCTCTTCGAGGACCGGGGCGGCGACCTTCTCGCCGGCCTTGGCCGAGAGCTGCAGCCGGTCCACCGCGCGGCGGGCCTGGGAGGACAGCTCGGAGCGCCGGGCGTCGGTGAGCGCCTTCTGCTTCTCGCGCTCGAGGTCAGCGTTCTGCTTGGCGAGGTCCGCCTCCTCCTGTCGCAACGTCCCCACGAACTTGCCGAAGCCCGCGGCGATGGGCTGCCAGCGCGGGTTGGTGACCCGCTGGAACTCGGTGACCGCCGCCGCCATCGCGCGCAGCGACTCTTCCCCGGCGGTCTGGCCCTTCTCGTGGGTCGACCGCACTCGCTCGATGGCCAAGAACGCCTTGTGCCCGGCGGCCAGCGCCACCTCCTCCGCCTCTAGCGCCTTCACGTTGCCCTCGACCAGCGGGAAGCGCTCGTCGTCGCGGTGCGCCTCGAGCTGGGGCTTCACCTCCTTGAGCGTCTTGCGGATCAGGGCGAGCGCCTGCTCGTCCGAGGTCGGTGTGAGGCCGAGGCCGGTGGGGAGCGCGCCCAGAGCGGCCTGCAGCTTCTCGTTGAGCACGACCAGCTCGTCCTTCTCGTCATCCTCGGCGGCGGCAGGGCGCGGGAGGGAGAGCAGGGCCAGCGAGGCGACGGCGAGGGCGAGCGCGGCGTGACGCATGGGGCCTCCGGGGTTCGCAGGGAGGGCATGGTAGCGGCGGAGGCACCCGCACGGCCAGCGGGCCACCGCGTCCTTCCTTGCGGATCACCCCCGGGCTTATCATCCGCGCGCTCGGGAAGGGCAGCGGGAGTTCGCGGCGGGCCCGGGCATTCCAACTCAGCCTCGGAGCGACCATGTCCATCGTCCTGAACGGGAAGAACCTGACCATCGAGTCCCTGGTCCGCATCGCGCGCGGTGGGGAGCGGGTGGAGGTGGCCAACGACGCCGTCGAGCGCATCCGCAGGTGCCGGGCGATGCTCGACAAGAAGGTCGAGGCCCGGGAGATCATGTACGGGGTCAACACCGGCATCGGGGAGTTCTCCGAGGTGGTGCTGAACGACGAGCAGGTGAAGCAGTTCCAGCGCTACCTCATCTACAACCACGCCGCGGGCATCGGGAAGCCGGCGCCCATCGAGCACGTGCGCGCCGCCATGGTGGGACGCATCAACGTGCACGCCAACGGCCACTCCGGCTGCCGCCCGGAGATCACCCTCACCTACGTGGAGATGCTCAACCGCGGGGTGACCCCGGTGGTCTGCGAGAAGGGGAGCGTGGGCGCCTGCGGCGACCTCTCGCCGATGAGCCAGGTGGCGCTCAGCCTGATGGGCGAGGGCGAGGCGTTCTACCAGGGCGAGCGCATGCCCACGCGCGTGGCGATGGAGAAGGCAGGCATCCCCGTCCCCGGGCTGAAGGCCCGCGACGGGCTCGCGGCCATCAACGGCTCGAACCTGCTCACCGGCATCGGGTGCCTCGCGCTCTACGACGCCGAGCGGTGGATCAAGCAGGCGGAGATCGCCACGGCGATGAGCCTGGAGGCGCTGCTGGCGAACATGAAGCCCTACGACTCGCGGCTGCACGAGCTGCGCGGCTTCAAGGGCTCGGTGACCAGCGCGGCCAACCTGCGCCAGGTGATGGCCGGCTCGGACCTGGTGACCGGAAAGCTCAAGACCAAGGTGCAGGACGCCTACTCGATGCGGTCCACCCCGCAGGTCATCGGCGCCGCGCGGGACACCGTCGCGTTCGTGCGCAAGCAATTGGAGATCGAGCTGAACGGCGTCGCCGACAACCCCATCTTCCTGCCCGACTCGAACACCGTGCTCACCGGCGCCAACTTCCAGGGGACGCCGGTCTCGATGCCGCTCGACATGCTGGGCGCGGCGGTGACCATGGTCAGCGTGCTCTCCGAGCGGCGGTTGAACCGCCTGCTCAACCCCGCGCTCTCGGTGGGCCTGCCCGCGTTCCTCACCAAGGGGGCGGGCATGTACTCCGGCCTGATGCTCAGCCAGTACACCGCGGACACGCTCATCGTGGAGCAGCGCATCCTCAGCGCGCCGTCGTGCGTGCAGTCCATCCCCGCGGCGGCCGACCAGGAGGACTTCGTCTCCATGGGCATGAACGCGGCGCTGAAGACCCGGCAGATCCTCGACAACGCCCAGGGCGTGCTGGCCATCGAGCTCATCGCCGCGGCTCAGGCGCTGGACTTCCGCGAGTTCTCGCCGGGGCGCGGCACGCTCGCGGGGAAGGCGGCGGTGCGCGAGGTCGTCGCCCACCTCGACGAGGACCGCCCGCTCTTCACCGACCACAACAACATGACCGAGGCCGTCGCCCGCTGCTCGGTGCTGGACGCGGTGGAGAAGCAGGTCGGGGTGCTGGCCTCGTCCTGGTAGGTCCGCAGTTCTGAAACACGGGCGCCGCGTCCGAGGTCGGGCGCGGCGCCGGTTTGTGGGTGAGCGGCTCGTTCAGCGCAGGGTGTTGAGGATCTGCCGGACGTCGCCCGCGAAGCGGCCCCGGGGATCGAGCCGCAGATACGTCTCGTACTCGGCGCGCGCGGCGGCGACCTGTCCGCGCTCCTGGAGCACGGTGCCCAGGGCCAGGTGTGCGCGGGCGTTGTCGGGCGCGAGCTCGATGGCCCTGCGGGCGGTGGCCTCGGCGGCCTCCACCTTGCCGGTGTCGAAGCGGGCGAGGGCCAGCAGCACCTGCACTCCGGCGTGGTCGGGCGCGGCGGCCGCGGCGGCCTCGAGCGGCTTGAGCGCGCCGACTGCGTTGCCCCGCTCGTAGAG
>CAZAIE010000905.1:0-3591 GCA_964485035.1 uncultured Myxococcaceae bacterium
ACCCCACGGATCAGCCCCGCCGGTCCCAACCCCTCCGGCAGACCGAAGAAGGGTGCCGCGGCGAGGTCCGCCACCTCCTCGACCGCCTCGACCCCGAGCGCGCGCGGAGGAGCGCAGTCGAGCACCAGGGTGACCGCGTTGGCGTGGCGCTGGGCGGACGGGAAGAGCGACCCGAAGTCGTCGACGGCCAGCCCGTTGCGGGTCGCCTGCGGCCCCTCCGGCGCCGGGCCCACCTCCAGGACCGCGGCCGCCGGCAGCACCCAGCGGGTGCCCGCGCCGCGGAAGACGAGCGCGAGTCGCCGGGGAGCCTGGCTGCGTTCGGGGTTCATCGGTCCCGCAGAGTAGCAGGTTGCGGCTGGGCGTCGCGCCGCTAGAATCCGGTCGCCCATGCCCTCCCGAATCCTCATCGTCGACGACGACGGCCTGGCCCGACAGGTCTACGGAGACTGCCTCGCGGAGGCGGGCCACGAGACCGTCGCGGTCCGCGACGCGGTCCAGGCCGCCGAGGCCCTGGAGTCCGGCCCCTTCGACGTGGTGGTCTCCGACCTGGTCCTGCCGGGCGCGGACGGCCTCGCCGTGCTCGCCGACGCCAAGCGGCGCGACCCGGGCATCGAGGTCATCCTCATCACCGCGGTGGACCGGGTGGACCCCGCGGTCCAGGCCATGAAGAGCGGCGCGGCCGACTATCTGGTGAAGCCGGTCTCGCCCGAGTCGCTGCAGCTCTCCGTCGCCCGCTGCATCGCCACCCGCCAGCTCCTCACGGAGAACGCGGTGCTGCGCCAGCACCTCTCGCTGGTCGAGGCCGGGCAGCGGCTGGCCACCACGCTGGACCGCGACAAGCTCTTCCCCATGGCGCTGCGCGCACTCGTCGACGCGCTGGGCGCCCGCGCCTCGGCGCTCCTGGCCCGCCGCAAGGAAGGCCTCGCGCTGGTGGCCCACGACGGCCTGGCCGAGGACGAGGCCGCAGCCCTGGCCGCGGAGCCCCTGGCCGCGCTCGGGGAGCCCCACGCGCAGCTGGCCCAGGTGGCGCTCGCCGGGCGGAGTTGGCGGATTCTGAAGGTGGAGGACGCTGGTTCCGTCCACGGTGTCTGCCTGCTCGAGGAGCCCAACCCCGCGCCCATGGCCTGGGCCAACGCCCAGTTCCTCTGCCGACACCTGGCCATCGCCCTGCAGAACCTGCGGCGGCTGAGCGAGGTGGAGGACCTCATCTACCTCGACGACCTCACCCGGCTGCACAACGTCCGCTGGCTCCACGTCGCGCTCGACCGGGAGATCACCAACAGCAAGCAGACCGGCCAGCCCTTCTCGCTGCTCTTCCTCGACCTCGACCACTTCAAGTCGGTCAACGACACCCACGGCCACCTCGCGGGCAGCAAGCTCCTGGTCGAACTGGCGGGGATGCTGCGCACCTGCATCCGCGACATCGACACCGCGGTGCGCTACGGCGGGGACGAGTACGTGGTGGTGCTGCGGCACACCGACACCGGCGGGGCGCTCAAGGTCGCCGAGCGCGTGCGCCGCACCATCGAGTCGCACCGCTTCCTGTCCTCCGACGGCCTGGGGCTCACCCTCACGGTCTGCATCGGCGTGGCCAGCTACCCGGAGCACGCCCGCGACAAGCTGGCCATCCTCGACTGCGCCGACCGCGCGATGTACCGGGGCAAGCAGACCACCCGCAACGTCATCTACGTGGCCTCGCCGCCCCCCTCCGGCGGGTGAGCCTCAGCGCATCCCCAGCACGTCCGAGGCGTCGCCCCGGCCCTGCCGGATGATCTCCACCACGTCGTCCACCAGGGAGAGCACCGTCGAGGGCTGGTTCTCGTGCGTCCCGCCGTCGAGGACCAGCGCGAGGCCGTGGCCGAAGATGTCCTGGACGTCGTCGGCCCCGATGAGCACCTCCTCGTCCGCGTGCTGCGCGGAGGTGGTCACCAGAGGCCGGCCCAGCCGCTCACAGAGCGCCTTGACCACCGCGTGCTCGGTGACCCGCAGGCCCACGGTCTTCTGGCGGGTCTGCATCGCGTCGGGGACCAGCCGCGTCGCCTCGAGGACGAAGGTGAAGGGCCCGGGGGCGAGGTGCCGGATGATGCGGTAGGCGAAGTTGCTCACCTTCGCGTACTTGGCGATCTCGGAGAGGTCGGGGACCAGGAGCGACATCGGCCGCCTGCGGTCGGCGCCCTTGAGCTGGTAGAGCCGGTCGATGGCGCGCTTGCTCTGCATGTCGCAGCCCAGGCCGTAGTACGAGTCAGTGGGGTATGCGATCAGCTCGCCGTTCTCGAGCGCTGCTGCCGCCCGCTCGATGATCCGTGGCTGGGGATGGACGGGATCGATGGGGAGTATCGGAGCCATGGCGGCCGCGAAGGTTAGCACACGGCACACGGGGTGTTAGAGTCCGCCCGTCACCCAACCCCGAGGGCTAGACGATGCAGCTGGCAGGCGACGTAGGCGGCACCAAGACCATCCTCGCGCTGGTCCACGACCGGCAGATCCTGCGGCGAGAGACGTTCCCCAGCGCCCAGTTCCGAGACCTCGAGTCGCTGGCCGGCAGGTTCCTGGGAGGCGACGCGAAGAAGGTCGAGCGCGCCTGCTTCGGGGTCGCCGGGCCGGTCCACGACGAGGTGTGCGTGGCCACGAACCTCCCCTGGCGCATCGAGGCGCGGGCGGTGGAGAAGGCGCTGGGGCTCGCGCGCGTGAACCTCGTGAACGACTTCCACGCCCTGGCCATCGGCATCACCGAGCTGGGGGAGCAGGACCTGGTCACGCTGCACGACGCGCCCTCCAGTCCACGCGGGCCCTGGGTGGTCCTGGGAGCAGGCACCGGCCTGGGCCAGGCGGTGATCGTGAAGGGCAGCGCCGGCTTCGAGGTGCTCGCCTCCGAGGGCGGGCACACCGAGTTCGGCCCGCGCGACGACCTGGAGATCGACCTGCTCCGGTTCCTCATGGCCCGGCACGGGCACGTGAGCTACGAGCGCATCGTCTCGGGGCCGGGGCTGGTCGCCCTCTACGAGTTCTTCCGCTCCCGCGAACCGCAGTCGGCCTCGCCCAAGGTGGAAGCCGAGCTGGGGGCGGACGAGTCCCAGCGCGCGGCGTGCATCTCGACACACGCCATGGCCGGCGACGACGCGCTCTGCCAGAAGGCGCTCGACCTCTTCGTCTCCATCTACGGCGCGGAGGCCGGGAACCTCGCCCTCAAGGTCGTCCCGCGCGGCGGGGTGTACGTCGCCGGCGGCATCGCCCCGAAGATCCTCCCGAGGCTCCTCGACGGACGTTTCGAGCGCGCCTTCCTCGCCAAGGGCCGGCTGAGCCCGGTGCTGGAGCGCACCCTGGTCCGCGTGGTGAAGAACGCCGACGCGGGGCTCCTCGGCGCCGCGGCCATCGCCCGGGGCTGAGGCTCAACGCCCGGGACGCGGCAGCAGGAACACCAGTCGCAGGCTCCCCTCCAGCGCCTGGAAGGACAGTCCGCCGTCCGCGACGCCTCCGACCCAGGAGGCCATCGCCGCGAGCTTCACCGTGCGCACCACCCGGAACTCCACGGACGCCGAGGCCTGCACGGCCAGGAAGACCTGCGACTCCCGCTCGACGAGCCCCCCGGCC
>CAZAIE010000906.1:0-3591 GCA_964485035.1 uncultured Myxococcaceae bacterium
GGCGTTGATGATGGGCGTCTTCTTGGGCTTCGGCTTGGGCGGGCCCTTCGGCGGCTGCGGCGGGCCCTTCGGCTTGGGCCGCTGGTAGGGGCGGAAGAGGTCCGGGGCGCTGCGGGCGAGGTACGCGGTGATCTCCTCGGCGTCCTCGATGGGGTCCCAGAGAGCCTTGCGGAACCAAGCCAGCACCTGCCGGTCGCGTAGTAGCACGTAGCCCGCGGTGGCCGCCGCCGCGTCGCGCTTCTGGGGGAAGAGCTGGTCACAGAACTCGCCGAAGGGGTCGCGCCACATCCCCTCGGGGCGCCCCTCGTCGATGAGCACCACCAGGTCCAGGTTCGTGCCCGTGACCGAGAGGATCTCCTTGAAGGGGAGCTTGTCCTCCACGTTCATGCCGCGCGGTCCCTGAAGCTGGGTGGCCAGCACGTACCCGTGGCGGAACTGGACGGCCTGCGCCAGGTCCTGCCGCACGGTCTTGTCTGCGTGGTAGAGGCGGACGAGCACGCCGACATATTGCCAAAGCCAAACGGCTGGCGCAGGAGGTTTTCCGCTTCGTGAGTCGTAGTCGGTGGCCAAGACGAAGGCTTCGGGGCCATCGGTGCGGGGTGTGTCCGCCCGGTCAGTCCCAGACCCCATCCGAAGGTCCCGCCCGGGTTACGTGGCCGCGAACTCGGGGGTGAGAGTTGAGGTTAGCCGCGCGCGGCCACTCCGATTTTTGGCCAGGGTAGGGGGTAGCGCAGGGTGGCCGAACGGCATCCTGAGGCCTGCCTGCCGTGCTTCGGGGCCTGGAAGGGAACGCTTCTTCCCGGGAAGGCCTTCGAGAGAAGCCAGGTTCCCTCCACGCGTGACGCCCTGCGCGGCGTGCGCCTCCACGACGGCCGGAGCGAACCAGCGTCCGAAGAGGGCGCCGCGAGGCGCCGCGCGCGTAGGCCGCATGCAGGTCCATTCGCCTCGGCAGCTCGCAAGGAAGGCCGCGCGGGGGCCGAAGGGCCCCCCTCGCTCCGGGCGTCGCTTGGGCACGGAACCCTACAGACTCTTCCCCTTCGAAGCCCTTCTCGGGGTTCCCGGGCTGTCCAGGGCTGTCGTGCAAAAAATCGGAGTGGCCGCGCGGGGCTCCCCTCGAAACCACGCCCCGAGCTCGCGGCCACGTAACCCGGGTTGGGTCTTCAAGGTGGCATGGGCGAGGTCCGGCCCTGTCTTGCCTCAAGCCGCCGGTGCGCTGGTCTCCTGAGTCGGCAGCAGCGGCCGCAGCCTCCGCGCCAGCTCGGCGAGGTTGTAGGGCTTCTGCACCACTCCTGCGAGCCCCAACCCGGCGAAGCGCTGGTTGACCTCCGCCTCGGCGTACCCCGACGAGAGCAGCACCGGCAGGTCACCGCGCAGCCGGCGCAGCTCCCGGAAGGTCTCCTCGCCGTCCATCTGCGGCATGGTCAAGTCCAGCAGCACGCAGGCGATCTCTGCGCGGTGCTGGGCGAACACCTCCAGCGCCGCCCGCCCGTTCTCCGCGGTGAGCACCTCCAGCCCCAGGCGCTGCAGCATCTTGCGGCCCACCAGCCGCACCGACTCCTCGTCGTCGACCAGGAGCACCGTGCCGCGCCCCTTCCAGTGCGGGTCGGGGGCCGGCGGCCGCGCGGCCGCCGCCGCCTGCGCGGCGACCGGAAAGACCACCTTGAAGGTCGTGCCCCGCCCCGGCTCGCTGAGCACGCGGATGGCGCCCCGGTGCCCGCGCACGATGCCCAGCACCGCCGCGAGCCCCAGCCCTCGGCCGGTGAACTTGGTGGAGAAGAAGGGCTCGAAGATTCGGGCCTGCGTCTCGGGGTCCATCCCGCAGCCGGTGTCCGCGACCTCCAGGAAGACGTACTCGCCCGGCGGGAGCTTCTCGTCGAGGTAGGTGGACGAGAGATAGGCCTGGTCGCAGCGCATCGAGCCCAGGCTGACCGCGATGACGCCCTGCTGCTCCCCGAGGGCCTCCGAGGCGTTGATGACCATGTTCATCAGCACCTGGCGCATCTGCGAGGCGTCGGCCATCACCGGCGGCACCTGGTCGCCCAGCTGCAGCCGCAGCGTCGCCTTCTTGGAGATGGAGACCTCCAGCATGTGCGTCAGCTCCACCACCAGCTCGCGCAGGTCCACCGGCTGGACCACGAACCGCCCCTTGCCCGAGTAGGCCAGCATCTGCTGCGTCAGCTCCGCGGCGCGCCGCGCGGAGTTCTCGATCTCGGTGAGGTGGTCGCGCACCGGCGAGAGGGGCGAGAGCTCGCTGAGGGCGAGGCCCGCGTGGCCGAGCACGCCCATGAGGATGTTGTTGAAGTCGTGCGCGATGCCCCCCGCCAGCACCCCCAGGCTCTCGAGCTTCTGCACGTGCTGCATCTGCCGCTCCAGCCGCTCCTTCTCCTCGGCCGCAAGCCGCTCCTCGGTGACGTCGCGGTGGTTCACCACGATGCCCCCCACCGCCGGGTCGTCGAGGTGGTTGGTGCCGATCACCTCGATCCACCGCCAGTTGCCGTCCGCGTGGCGCGAGCGCAGCGTCTGCCGCTCGGTGTGGCCCGGTGCGGAGAGGATGCGGCCGAACGCTGCACGGATCGCGGGCAGGTCGTCGGGGTGGACCAGCTCCAGCATGCTGTGTCCGGCGCGGTCGGCGGGCCGGTGTCCCATGACCCGCTCGTAGGAGGGGCTGTGGTAGACCACGTGCCCCCGCTGGTCGATGACCGTCACCACGTCGTGGCTGCACTCGATGAGCGCGCGGAAGCGCCGCTCGCGGTCCTCCAGCTCCCGCCGCGCCTGGTTCGCGGCGGTGGTGTCGCGCAGGATGCTCAGGGCGTGCACCTCGCCGTCGTAGGTGAAGCTCGTGGTCTCCACCTGCATGTCGAAGGTGCTCCCGTCCCGGCGCAGCCCGCGGGTGTCCAGGCTGGGCCCGGCCGGATCGCCAGCGAAGCGCCGGCGGATCCGCTCCGAGGCCACCTCCCGGCACTCGGGGGCGATGAGCTCCAGGAGGGGCATGCCCACCGCGGCACCTGGATTCTCGTAGCCGAACATCCGGCAGAAGGTCCCGTTGACCAGTTGGAGCCGCCCCTGGCGCGCCACGCCGATGGCGTCGGTGGAGTGGTCGAAGATGGCCCGGAGCTGGGCCTCGCTCCGGGCGAGCGCCTGCGCGGTCTGCACCCGCGAGGTCACGTCTTGCACCATCGAGGCGATGGTCACCACCCGGCCCGACTCGTCGCGCAGCGGCGCGTTGTACCACTCGCAGACGATGCGTCGGCCCGCCTTGTCGAGGTTCGCGTTCTCGCTGCGCAGGCCCTCTTCCGAGGGCACCGAAGCCCCCAGCGTCTCGAAGAGGCGCTGGACGTGCGGCCTGGTGTCCTCGGGCACCAAGAGGTCGAGCGCCCGGTGCCCCACGGCCTCCTCGCGGCTGAAGCCGAAGAGGCGCTGAGCCGCGGGGTTCCACTCGGAGATCAAGCCGTCGGGGGTGAACTCCACGTAGGCCAGCGGGGTCTGCGCGGCGTGGAGCACCAGCCGCTGCGCCCGGGCAGTCCGGTCCTGCTCGGCGGCGACCTGCTGGGTCCTGTCGCGCAGCATCACCAGGGCGGAGGTGACCTCGCC
>CAZAIE010000907.1:0-3590 GCA_964485035.1 uncultured Myxococcaceae bacterium
TGCGACCCGTAGGTCTCGAAGCGGGCCTGGGGCTCCTTCCAGCACTCCGTCGGCGAGCCCTGCTTGCGGCACAGGTGGCCGAGGAAGTCGGTCGCCACCGGGAGCTGCTCCCAAACCTCGGGGAGGAAGGTGGACCTGCGGCCCTTGAACTCGAGGATGAGGCCCGGCTTGGTCTCCGAGAGCTTCCCCGCGACCGCCTCGCCCGAGACCCCGGTGAACGGCCTGGGCGCGTCGAGCACGGAGATCGACAGGTGGATCAGCGGGAGTTCCTCGGGCGCCACCGGCTTGAAGCGGGAATCGCGCACCGCGGCGTTGACCGCGTTCTGGACCACGTCGTCGGCGAGGCGCTCGCTGGCCTCGAGCGTCCCGATGCAGCCGCGCAGCTCCCCCTCCTTCTTCAGGGTCACGAAGGCTCCGCGCGTGGCCGAGAGACGCGGGTAGCGCTCGAACAGCTCCTTCGGGGCGTCCGGCGCCTTCCCGTCCCGGACCCGCGACTCCAGGGTGCGGCGGGCGAGGCCGAGCAGCGCCTGCTGCTCCTCGCGATTCAGCTCGAAGCGGTCCTCGAAGACCACCGACCCGTAGCCGACCACCCGCGAGCGATCGCCGATCGCCGTGTCGCCGGAGTTCTGGTAGCCGAGCAGACGCGGGGTCAGCGCGAGGCGCGCGCCCAGCTCGAGCAGCGTCAGCAGCACCTGGTTCGCGTCCGTGTTGCAGGTCGCCGCGAGGTCGTCGGCGTTGGCGCGGGCGAGCGCGTCGAGGCACGGGCGGTCCTGCGCGACCGCCTCGTCGTAGGGGAAGAAGTGCGAGAGGTCGACGCTGAAGACGAAGAGGGTCTTGCCGTCGTCGAGCTTCGCCAGCTCCTTGGCGAGGGACTGCGCCTCGGCCCGGTTGAGCCGGCCCACGATGAGCGGGACAAGCTCGAAGGGCTTCCCGGCGTTGGCCGCCTGCAGGAACGGCAGCTCGACCTCGACCACGTGCGAGGTGTGCGCCTCGGGGACGTCCGGGAAGCCGGGCTTGCCGAGCAGCGCACGCGCGACGGGCGAGACCTTCGCCTCGCCTCCGGGGAAGCGGTAGTGCGTCGCCTTGTCGGGCGAGGCGCCGGAGTACGGCGTGCGCGCGGTGTGGTTCCCCGCCACGACCACTGCCCGCTCGAACCCCGACGTGACCTGCTTGAACGACCGAGCGGCGATGGGCCCCGAGTAGACGTAGCCGGCGTGCGGGACGAGCACCGCCTTCACGCGTTCCTTCGATACGCGCGTCTCGGCGGCGAGCAGCTTCTGGACCGTTGCCGACAGCTCCTTCGGATCGTCCGGGTAGAAGCTGCCGGCGACCGCGGGCTCGCGGACCTGGCGCGGCGCACCGGCCGCCTCCGCGGTGTTCTGGCGCTGGCAGGCGAGCAGCAGCACGACACTGAGGGCGAGGGAAGCACGCATGGCGCCCCCAGTGTAGGCGAACTGACTCAGGCCGCGGGCGGAAGCCTGAAGACGATCGTGGTCCCCTTCCCAGGGGTGCTGCTGGCCGCGATGGTCCCGCCGTGGGCCTCGACCACCTTCTTGGCGAAGGTGAGCCCGAGGCCGATTCCGCCGGTGCCCCGAGAGCGGCTGCGCTCGGTGCGGAAGAACGGCCGGAACAGCACCTCGAGGTCCGCCGGCTCGATGCCGATTCCCTCGTCGATGACCTCCACCGTGAGCCCGTCGCGCGCCGCGGCCTGCACGCGCACCGGCTTCGACGGGTCCGAGTACTTGCGGGCGTTGTCGAGCAGGTTGTCGAGCACCCGCTTGAGCATCGCCTCGTCGCCGTCGATCTCGGGAAGGCCGTCGCCGATCGCCAGCTCCAGCGTGCGCTCCGGGTGCGCCACCCGGAACCGCTCGGCGGCCGAGTCGAGGATCTGCCGGGCCGGGAGCCGGGTCTTGCGCAGCGGCGGGGCGCCGTCGCGCGGGCCCATGAGGTCCAGCCGCGCGACCGCAAGGACACTCTCCACCAGCTTCTCCAGGTCCCCCAGGTCCTGGGCGATGTCGCCCAGGTAGCGCCGCACCTTCTCCGCGTCGCCCTCGGCCGCGAGCTCCAGCGCGACCTTGATGCGCGCGATGGGCGTGCGCAGCTCGTGGGAGACGTTGGCCAAGAGCTCCTTCTCCCCGAGCACCATCTTCTGGAGCCGGTCGGCCATCTCGTCGAAGGCGTACCCCAGCGCCCCCACCTCGTCCTTGCGCTTCAAGCCCACGCGAGCGCTCAGGTCACCCGAGCCCAGGCGCTCGGCCGCAGCGGTTAGCTGCTCCATGGGCCGGGTGATGAAGCGGGCGGTGAGGAAGGAGACGAAGGTCAGCGCCACCACCACGCTCAAGAGCCCAGCGAGCATGCGGGAGAGATGGTGGGACAGCGGCAATCCCCGCACCGAGACGTAGGCGACCACCTGCTCTCCGCTGCGAACCGGGAGCGCGAACATTCCCCCGCCCGGATGATGCGGGCGTCGCTCGAGCCGGAGCACGTCCTCCGCCGAGAGCGGCGGAATCGGCGGCTCGATGTTGGAAGCCACGAGGCTGCCGTCGAGCCGGTACACCGACGCCTCGACGCCCAGGAGCTCCTGCTCACGCCGGAGGTCCCGCTCGATCTGCGCGGGGTGCTCCAGCTCCATCGACCGCGCGCTCAGGTAGGTCGCCAGCCGCTCCGGGTACTTGCGCCAGGCGGGGGTGCGCCCGAAGAGCCAGCCCGCCACCGCGACCGAGCCGACGATGATCGCCAGCAGCAGCACGCCGTGCAGGAACACCTTCCAGAACAGCCGCCCGTGGCGCCGGTACGGGTGGCCGCTCACGACTCGCCGTCCTTGACCAGCAGGTAGCCTGCGCCGCGCACCGTCTTCAGCAGCGTGGGGTGGCGAGAGTCGTCGCCCAGCTTCTGGCGCAGCCGGGAGACGTGCACGTCGATCGAGCGGTCGAAGCTCTCCTCAGCGTTGCCCTTGGTGAGCTCCATCAACTGCTCGCGGGAGAGCACCCGACCGGCGCGCTCGGCGAGGGCCCGCAGGAGGTCGAACTCGTAGCTCGTGAGCGTGAGTTCCTGTCCACGCAGCGTCGCGCGCCGCGCCGCCGGGTCGACCTGCAGCTCGCCCACCGAGACCGTGCGCGAGGGCGGCCCCGCCTGCCCCTTCACCCGCCGCAGCACGGCGCGGATGCGGGCCAGCAGCTCGCGGGGCGCAAAGGGCTTGGGCAGGTAGTCGTCCGCGCCGCTCTCCAGGCCCATCACCCGGTCGGCCTCCTCGCCGCGCGCGGTGAGCATCAGGATGGGCACGTCGGTCCGCTCGCGCAGCGCCCGGCAGACCTCCATCCCACCCATGCCCGGGAGCATCAGGTCCAAGAGCACCACGTCGTAGCGGTGCTTGAGCGCCTCCTCGAGCCCCTTGATGCCGTCCCCGACGCAGGTGACGACCACTCCGTGGCCCTGGAGGTACTCGGCGGTGAGTCGGGCGAGGCGCTCGTCGTCCTCGACGAGCAGCGCGGTGATCGTGGGCTCGGTGGTGGTGGTCATGGCGCGGTCAATCTAGTGCGCGGGGCCGTCCGGAGACAGCCCCGCGCACTAGATTGACCGCGCCATGACCA
>CAZAIE010000908.1:0-3587 GCA_964485035.1 uncultured Myxococcaceae bacterium
CGTCGGTGAGGCCGCGGTGCTGGGCAAGGAGCTGTTCGGCAAGCTGCGCGGCCTCACCGACGTGGACGGACAGCCGCTGCTCACCGACGTCCAGCTCTCGCGCGAGGAGAACTACCCGCAGCTCGACGTGCGCGTGGACCGGCAGAAGGCGGGAGTGTTGGGGCTCACCGAGCAGCAGATCGCCCAGACGGTGCTGGCCTCGCTCTCGGGCAACAGCCAGTTCGCGCCAGTGCTGTACACCGACCCGCTCACCGGCAACACCTACAACGTCAACGTCCGCCTGGCCGACCCGTTCCGCAACGAGGTGGCCGACCTCTCCGACCTCTTCCTGCGCACGCCTGCGGGGGCGATGGTGGCGCTGGACACGGTGGCGCGCATCGAGCGCGCCAGCGGTCCGGTGTCGATCAGCCGCAAGTACCTGCAGCGCATCGTGGACGTGACCGCCAACGTGGCCCCGGGCAAGGACCTGGGCACGGCGGCGGCGGCGACGCAGGCGGTGCTCGACGCCACGGTAGTCCCCGAGGGCTTCTCGGTGCGGCTGGGCGGGCAGAGCGCGGCGCAGAAGCAGGCCTTCGCCGGCCTGGGCTTCGCGGGGCTGATGGCGCTGGCGCTGGTCTACATGGTCCTGGCCTCGCAGTTCCGCTCGCTGCTCGACCCGCTGGTCATCATGTTCAGCGTGCCCATGGGCATCTCGGGCGTGTTCCTGACGCTGTGGCTCACGGGGACCACCCTGAGCGTGAACAGCTTCATGGGCATCATCATGATGGTGGGCATCGTGGTCTCGAACGGCGTCTTGCTGGTCGACTTCGCGAACACCCTGCGCGCGCGCGGGCACGCTCTGATGGACGCGACGGTGGAGGCGGGTCGCACGCGCCTGCGACCCATCCTCATGACCACCATCGCCACCATCGTGGGGCTCATGCCCATGGCGCTGGGCATCGGCGAGGGCAGCGAGACCAACCTCCCGCTGGCGCGCGCGGTGATCGGCGGGCTCACCGTCTCCACCTTCTTCACCCTCTTCCTCATCCCGGCGCTGTACACGCTGCTGGAGCGGTTCACCAAGCGCGAGGTCGAGGACCCGAACCTGGAGGCATCGCATGGCTAGCCTGGCCGCCCTCGCCGCGATGCTGCTGGCCGCCTCGCCCGACGCCCCGGCCGAGGCACCGGCGCCGCGCCGCTACGCCTTCGCCCAGGCGCTCGAGCGCGCCGCCGCTCGCCACCCCTCCGCGCTCTCGGCGCAGCAGGACGTGCTGCGGGCCGAGGCGCTGGTCCGGCAGATCCGCGCGGCGTCCCTGCCCACGTTGACCGGCAACGCCACGGCTCAGTTCCTCGACGCCGACCGCAAACAGGCCACCACGACCGTGGCCGCAGCCCAGGCACTCTCGATGAACCTGACAGTGGGCGTCCCGCTCGTGGCGGTCCAGCGGTGGATGAACTGGGTGCACGCGCGCGACAACGCCGAGGTGGCCCGGGTGAGCGCCGCGGAGGTGCGCCGGACGCTGCTGGTGGTGACGGCGCGCAGCTACCTCACGGTCGTCGCCCAGCAGCGGACCGTGGAGGTCACCGACCGCGCCTTCCGCACCGCGCAGGCCCACTACGAGTACGCACACGGCCGGCGGCAGGGCGGCGTGGGCAACCGGCTCGACGAGGTGCGCGCGGAGCAGGAGGTGGAGACCACCCGGGCGCAGGCGCAGGTCGCGCGGGCGGGGCTGGCGAAGGCGCAGGAGGCGCTCGGGGTCCTGCTGGCGGAGGACGGACCGGTGGACGCCGAGCAGGAGGTGGCCCTGGCCGACGCGCCGCCGGTCGATGAGGCGGTGAAGGACGCCCCCGCCCGCCGGACCGACCTCAAGGTGCTGCAGGCCCGCGCCGACGCCGCGGACGCCCTCGTGAAGGATGGCTGGGCGGACTTCATGCCCACCCTCACCGGCGCGTTCGTGCCCTTCTACCAGAACCCGGCGACCACCACGCTGCCGACCACGGGCTGGCAGGCGCAGCTCGTGCTCTCGCTGCCGCTCTACGACGGCGGGCTGCGCTACGGTCAGCGCGACGAGCGCGAGGCACTGCAGTCCCAGACCAGGCTCGCGCAGGAGGCAGCGCTCAGGCAGCTGGGTGCCGATGTACGCGCGGCGGTCGAGGTCTTGAAGCGAGCGGACGCGGCGCTTCAGGCCGCCCGGCGCTCGGCGCTCCTCGCCAAGGAGACGCTCGAGCTGGCGAACAAGGCCTACCAGGCCGGCGCGACCACCAACCTCGAGGTCATCGACGCGGAGCGGCGCGCCCGGGACGCGGAGACGGCGGCGACCGTGGCCGAGGACTCCGCGCGGCAGGCACGGCTGGACGTGCTGGTGGCCTCGGGCCGGTTCCCGTAGGTCCGCGGCAACTGGACGGAAGCGATATCCTTCCGGAGGCAACCTCGCGAGGAGCTTCGATGACTGCCCAGCGCCCCACCCTCTACGGTGCCTTTGCTCACGTCTGGCTCCGCGAATTCTGGCAGCGGACGGGGCGGCGGCTGACGCTGGCCGAGATCCCGGACGAGGAGCTGGACCGTCTGCAGGAGCTGGGCTTCGACTGGGTCTGGCTCATCGGCGCCTGGCAGACCGGGCCGCACGGCCGCACGCACGCGGTGACGCACCCGGACCTGAGGGCGCAGTGCAAGCGCATCCTGCCCGACCTACGGACGGAGGACATGGTCGGCTCGCCGTACGCTGTGCACGAGTACAAGGTGCACAAGGCGCTGGGCGGTGACGCGGCGCTGCTCGCGCTGCGGGAGCGGCTGGAGCGGCGCGACATGCGGCTGATGCTCGACTTCGTGCCCAACCACGTGGCCTGCGACCACCCCTGGACGAAGACGCACCCCGACTACTTCGTGCAGGGGCGCTACGAGGACCTCGAGCGCAAGCACGGCTTCTTCGTGGAGAGCGACGAGGGCGACCGGATCCTGCTGCACGGCAAGGACCCGTACTTCGAGCCGTGGGCAGACACCGCGCAGCTCGACTGGCGCAACCCCGAGGCGGTGCACGCACTGGTGGCGCAGGTGGAGCACCTCACCACGCTCTGCGACGGGCTGCGCTGCGACATGGCGATGCTGGTCCTCAACGACGTCTTCCGGAAGACCTGGGGCGACGGCGGGTGGAGCCCGCCGGCGTTCGAGCCGTGGAACGAGATCGTCCGGGCGGCGCGCTCGCATGCGGCGCACTTCACCTTCCTCGCCGAGGTGTACTGGAACCGGGAGGAGGAGCTGATCGACCTGGGGTTCAACTGGGTCTACGACAAGGTCCTCTACGACCGGCTGCGCTACGACCCCGCCGACAACGTGCGCGCGCACCTGAAGGGCATGGACCCCATCCAGGAGCTGGCGCTGCGCTTCCTGGAGAACCACGACGAGCCGCGGGCGGCGACCTCGTTCAGCAGGGAGCGGCAGCAGGCCTCAGCGGTGATCGCCTCGACACTGCCCGGGCCGTTCTTCGTGCACTACGGACAGATCGAGGGCCGGCGGCAGAAGCTGCCGATCCAGCTCGGGCGGGCTCCGGTGGAGACGGTGGACCAGGGGCTCGTGGAGTTCTACGGACGGCTGCTGGAGCACGCACGTG